>CAMFJP010000024.1 GCA_945957075.1 uncultured Chlamydiae bacterium | reverse complement strand
GGTCTAGATCATTCGTAGGACCTGGCTGTCTTACCCCCATCTCCCACTCACGTTTACGCACTGCAACAGGCGTATGTTCTTCTACCATCTGGCTATTGCCAACAAAGCGATCCGCTGTCTGCGTTGGAGATACAAACTCACGCGCTAATGTGCTTGCCATGGGCTTTAATCCATTAAGACGCGTCTGCTCTTGAGTTAACTCTTGAGTTAAAGGCTTTGTCATCACATGTGTTCCTACAATCTGGCACCCGGTTGCCAAAATGTTGGCAAGAGAGCCGCCCATCTGCGCCCACATACTATTGGCATCCGCAAGACCACTTTCCCTTGCAGCTGTCGCGGTTGCAATCGAAGCATTGTTCTCCATCTCAATCTGTCTTGATGTAAAGTCTTGGAATCTATGCATCAGCTCTCGGTATAAGTCCATCACCTCACTCATAATTAAACTGACGATCGCCCCGGGACCTGCACTGATTTGGGCAAAAGCTGGAGCTGAAACGCTTGGCATAACTTGAGGTTGTGTCATATATTTTTATTCCTTTTTATAATTATTAATTTATTAAACCGCTCTATGGGCTAGGACATCTGCAAAGGCAGCGTCGCCTCGGAAAAGATCACCACCACAGCGGGCATTCTCATCCTGGAATCCACCCCACACACCCTTTTCAAAGCGTGCCGAGGATTTTTGATCTACAGAAATCATAGACATCATCCCATGAATAAGCTCGCTTGAAGAGCTTGCATCTGCAAGATCACCTAAAATACTTGCCTGTTTTCCATACGTGTACGCTGTTATCCCCTGAGGAACAAGACTCAAAGCCTGAAGCACCATCTCTCCCTTAACAAGAGAAGACATGCTCGGCAGCTTAGCTACAAATCCTGGGACAGCGCCCCCATTACCCATATTGCCACCCTTAGCCATCGCAAAAGCGCAAAGTATATCTTGAATCACTGTTGCAATAATCGCTGTAATTTCCTTGGCAAGCTGACCTTTAATCGGAAGTGCTGCCACAATCTCCTGCGCCAAATTCTCACTCATTACCATCTGGGCCGCTGCAATAGTTGCAACCTTTCCAGTCGGTACGCTACTTGCAGATGTTCCGGCCGATTCAGCTACAGTCTCAGACGCATCTTCAACAGCGACTTTACCAGCGTTATACATCTCGATTCCAGCAGAACACGCCTTTCCACATGCGACAGACGCTGCAACAACTGCAGCTGTAATCACAACGCTCACGACAATATCCGCAACAGACTTTGGAAGTCCCATATCTTGGAAAACCTGGGAAAGACCCTTCTTAATAGGATCCATTGCTGGACTCTCTGCAAAAGCTACAAGCGCTGTTGTAATCCCAAACATCGCAAAGGCCCCAACACCAGAAGATAGCGCAATCACACCCGCAACAACTGTCACAGCAACTTCAATCACCTTCACAAATCTCTGCCAAAAACTTCTATGGTGCTCTTGCTGACTTGCCTCTTGAATTTTCTTAAGTACATCGTCATAATTTTTCTGTGCGGCATCAACCTGCGCTCGGCTCATCTGCTCTTCCATCTCTGCCTTCTGCGCAAAAGCTTTAGCAAGATCTACCTGCAAAGAACCAAGCATTCTCGCCATCTCAACCATTACAGCTGGAGATTGCAAGCTCCCTGTCGGAACACTCGGACTTTGAGACAAACTATTTATAGCTACTGTCATAACACCTCTAATTTTTTATAAACACTTAAGATGCAAGAGCAGACGCCAGCGTCGACCCAATACTGTTCACAGCCGTTGCACACTCTACGATCTTCTGCAAGTTAGAACTATCCATACTCGATAAGTTCTGCTCCTGCTGAGTCAGCCCATCCCCCGTACTAATCTCTGACTGTGCCCGGGCGCTATCCTCCTGAAACTTTGCCTGCGCTGCCGCTCTGTCGTTGTCTGATTTTGCGTTTGCGACAGCCTTCGCATCTTGTGCTAAGGTCCCGTTTGGGCCGTTCCACTCATCCGAAATCTCTTTCTCAACCTCTGCAGCCGCAATCGTACTTTGGCCATCTATAGCCTGCATCCCAGAAAGTGACATCTGCGATCTATCGACGGCATTAATCATGGCCATCATAAAATTTACCTCTGCCATACCTAAAATCTCCTTATTTTTTTAATGATTAACCAGACCTTGATGTATTCTGTATGATCGCACTTTCCTGCTGGTTAATCGGCTTCATAAATCCGGTGTTATACAGGTTCAAAACCTGGTTATACTGGTTCGTGTAAAAAGAAAACTGCGTTCCCGTTGACGTCGAAAGCGCACTCACTGTCTGGTTCACACCCTGAAAACCGTTAAAAATATTCTTAATTTGAGGCATCGAAGTCGTACTCCCCCACCATATGGGCACAAGCGTCGAAACATCCCCTGGATCGAGCCCATCAGGAAATTGATCCGTAATACCCTTTATTGCGTTGTTCAAAGTAGATGCACTTTGCGCATCGATAATGCCAGCATCTGAAGACTTCTGAACCATCACCTGCAAATTAGTGATAGCATCAACAAACTGTTTAGCATCTGCAGCTGCTTGATCTGTCGTTTTCCCCTTCATATCATTTATGGCATCTTGAGCTTTCGCCATCTCGTTACGCATGTCCGTATTAACGTTCATGCCGTCACTGAGCATCCCAATATTTGCTTCCCTTGTCTTCATTAGAGCCGGGAAAAGCACTGTTACCACATACATCAACCTGGCTCCAGCATCTTTAATTGCCTTTAGAGCCGCACAGGCATTTTGAAGCTCTGTAAGATCGTCCCCATAAAGCTTCTTATCCTGAATATACTTATTGTAGTCTCTATTAAAATCATCATTCGGATCTTGAACTATTGGACTTGTCATACTTTTAATACCTTATTGTTATAATCTATAATCTTCCTTAACTATTATTTTATAATATAATAATTAATTTTTCAATATAATTCTGTAAGGTATTGATAGACAAAATGATAGAAATATTAAGAAATAAGAAGCTTATGAACGCATCCACTTATCCCGACGAGAGGCGCCTGAAGACCTTTTCGGAGCATCCTTATTCTTAGAAGGAGCATCCCCTTTCCCTTGAAGATAGCGACTAATCTCAAATCCAGAATCGAGCATTTTTTTTCTCGCCTCGCCAATCATTTCCCATTGCTCCTTAGAAAAGTTTTGCGGATTTTCACAATACTGCTCCATTTGCTCTTGTGTCAGACCAGAGCGGGCAACTAAGCTATCTGACTCTGCGAGCAACTTGCTATACATTGTATTCATAACCCCGACCATCTCTTTTTTATCTTCATCAGAGCCTGTTTTAAATACGTCCTTTAAATGATCAAAAAAAACAACAGCCTCTTTTAGAACCTCATTCACATCAACATGTTTACCCTCTTGCGATAAAGAAAATAGATCCAATAAACGTTGAAACTCTTTGTCCATACTATCCCCCTTTTTTCGTCATACTAAAACATAGCGAATATTTTACAAAGTTGATGGTTGAGTTAAACAAGCAAAAAAGTAGAATAGAATCATGTTAGATAGACTATTGAATCAGCTTACTGAAGAGTTTTCTCTCCCCGCAATTGAATCAAAAGGGGCGCACAAAGAACTGATATTAACGCCTGGCACCCCACTTTCTTTGCACGCTCACGATCCTGGATTTACCATTACAGCACCTCTTGGAGCTTGCCCTGCGCAAAATAAAGAAGAACTATTTACACAACTGATGCGCGCAAATTTTTTAGGGCAGGGAACAAATGGGAGTGTCATCTCTATGGACGAACAAGAGAAATGCTTGACACTCTTTCAGCTTGTGCCGTATGACTTAAATTACAAAGCCTTCAAACATGCTATCGAAGACTTTGTCAATTTTGCAACCTACTGGAAAGAGATTGTAGACTCGTATCAAAAAGGATAAAAAGAGTTCATGACTGGATATCTGATTGCCGAAGAGGGGCCGCTAGCTGGCCTTGTGGTTTCTCTGGAAGAGGGCCCCGAAAAACGGACATCGTGGTCCTTTGGAAGGGATCCGGACGAGGCTATGATTCTTCTTGAGGACCCGATGGTCTCAAGAAAGCATGCCATTATACGAAAAACTGCAGAGGGATTCTTTCTAGAAAATTTAAGCACTGTCAATCCCGTCACACAAAACGGCAAAATCATCACAGACACCGTGCTGCTAAAAGAGGGCGACATTCTTCATATTGGCAACACCTTTTTTCGCTTTACAGAAAGGCCGGATGAAGAAAAAAACATCCAAGCTGACACCCCAGAAGATCTTGCTGCTATACAATTTGCCCCCTCTGTGGAAGGAACAAGATGGCTTTTAAAAGTAGTTGCAGGCCCAAATGTCGGGGCTGAATTCCACATGCGCCCAAACTCCACTTACCTGTTAGGGAAAGATCCCACACTATGCGATCTTGTTTTTCAAGATCTTAGCGTGTCAAGGCAACATGCAAAACTCACAGTCAACCAAGATGATGAGGTTACAATAGAAGACCTTGGCAGTCGCAACGGCGTACTTGTTAACGGCTCGCTTATATCAGATATACACCCCCTAGCATCTCAGGATGTCATCTCTCTTGGAACAACAAACCTATTGATTATTGATACAAGTCTTGCCAGAGAAACTATAGTTGCGCAGGCCCCCATTCTCTCCACAGCAGAAGAGGAAGAAATCCAAGAGCCTATTATCGAAGTTAAAAAGCCTCCGGAAGATTGGAGAAATCTTGTCATCGCAAAACGCCACCTTGTTCTTGCAGGGGTTGGAGGGTTTTGTCTGCTTTTTGCACTTGTCGCCATTTTTGCTCTATTTAAAACACAGCCCCTAACAACACAGCCCCACCACGAAACCGAAACGGTCAAAAAAACCCTAACGCCCTACGCAGGAGTGCAGTTTAGTTTTACGGAGGGGGCTGGAAATTTATTTCTTGTAGGACACGTCATCACCCCTATAGAAAAACAAGAACTACTCTACCACATCAATAATCTTCAATTTATCACAAACATTGAAGATAACATCGTGATTGATGAATACGTATGGCAAAATATTAATGCCCTTTTGTCGACACAACCTGCGTGGCAAGGAGTCACAGTCTACTCTACAATTCCTGGCCGTTTCGTACTCCGTGGGTATTTACAAACCATGGAAGAGCTTGCAGCGCTTAGCGATTACATCAATATGAATTTTCCCTATATGGACAGGTTAGACAATCAAGTGGTTGTAGAGAACACTCTTTCCATGCAAATCCAAGGCGTTCTTATGGAAAAAGGATTTGGGGGCGTCTCTTTTCAGCTAAGCAACGGAGAACTTGTCTTATCGGGCATGGTTGATAGTAATCATAGCCATTCCCTAAACGATGTCGTATCACAATTTAAAGCTTTACCCGGCATTCGCCTTGTCAATAATTTGGTTGTTGTAACCACACGCGATACTTCACGCGTTGATCTTAGCGCAAACTACCAGATTACCGGCTACTCAAAAAAAGATGCTGAAAGTTTTTATGTTGTGATCAATGGGCGCATCTTTAGCGTTGGCGATACTTTAGATGGGATGGAGATCACGCAAATTCAGCCCTCTACAGTCCTTCTCGAAAAAGATGGATTAAAATTTAAAATTAACTACAATCTGCAATAAACGAGGAGAATGGCACTATGTACGGCTTAGAAAAAGGCAAGCGAGCCCTTTTTGAATTCGACTTAGAAAAAGAGCTCAAGGCAGATCCCAATAAAGCATCCCAAATTGTAAAAAAAATAGAGAGCAAAGTACAAGAGGTTAAAAACCTACTAAAGGCTGGCGGCTCTCAAAAAGAATTAGATGAGCTTGGAGCTGTGTTACAAGGGTATACGGCGCTACAAAGAGTGCTCTCTAGGCTATCCAACAAAAAATAGGAGTATTCGAATATGTCCATGCATTCTCCGTGGTCTGGCACCATTACTTTTGCAACTTTAATCAAAAAGTACATCTCCCTACAAAGCCAAGTAGTATCCGCTGTACGCGTTGTGGCAAGCCGCATTTCGTTTGCAACACCCGGCAAGTTTTTGCTACTCCAGTTTCAAATGAGCCAGGTAACACAAATTGGCGATTCCATTTCCAACTTGGTAAGCCAGGTAATGTCTGTAATTAATAACGCGGTACGCAATCAAAAATCTTCTTAAAGGATAGGTGGATATGCAACAATTTAAAGACGATTTTATTCTCTTTGTGGAAGCTGGATTTATTGCAGTTGGCCAATCTGATGAAGATGCCGCAAGCAAACTGTTCAAAGTTTCCGAACTCTTAAAGCCAGAAGACAGCCTTCCAAAAGTTGGCCTTGGCTTTATGCACCTTTGCAAACTAGAGCTGAAACAAGCATGCACAATGTTTGAAGAGGTTCTGAAAAAAGAACCGAATAATGAAATGGCAAAGACATTTCTCGGCATTAGCCTCTCCCTTTCACCAACAGAGGCGGCAAAAGGGGAAAAAATCCTTGCAGATTCTGTAAAAGGAGCACATAACCCAGATGTCAAGCAGCTAGCTGGAACAGCTCTTGACTTTGTTGACAAGTTTGTAAAAAAAGCGCCCTCACCAGCTCAAGTACAAAAGCCCAAAGGTAAATAATGTCCCTACCAGATCAAGTAGGTCCAACAGAGCGCATCGGCGCCACAAGCCCAATTGGAGAAGATAGACGCTCTAGCTCTGGAACAGGGAGCAATTTTGCCTCCCATATGGGCAAAGAACCGCAGGCTGCTGGACAAAAAGGAGCACCCTCCCCTATGGAACTGGCACAGGGGAAAGTGATCCAAACAGGACCTACGATGCAAACCGTTATGGCACAGGCTCAAGCTGCCCAATCCACACTAGGAGACCTTTCGAATTACTTCAATACCCCAAAGTTAAAACTCAAACCTTCGCAAAAATACCTACTAAAAAACAAACTCTCTGACGCTGTTGGATATCTACGTTCTGCCAATGGAAAACTTGGGGGCACAAACGAAGAAGACCCGGAAGAACATAAAAGCGTCGGCCCCTTTGGCAGATTTTTAGGCTACGTTACAAGCGGTCAAAGGCAGCTAGAAAGCGCACAAAATAAGCTAAAAGAATTACAAGAGAGCGGAGACAACCTCAATCCAGCCGATCTTTTGCTTGTGCAAGTAAAATTAAATAAAGCCTCTCAAGAGCTAGAGTATGCCTCCGTACTGCTAAGTACTGCTGTTAATAGCATCAAGCAAATCTTCAATGTGCAGCTATAATGGACCCTAAAACCTCTTTTGACAATCTCATCGATCACCTAGAAAATCTAGAGCTTACAACCGTCCACGGCAGAATCACAGAAGTTGTGGGCATGCTATTGAAAGCCATCATCCCTCAAGTCAAAATGGGAGAAGTCTGCCTCATTAAAAGAGAAGGAGAGCCCCTTGTCGCCGAGGTGGTTGGATTCACAAAAGAAGAAGTCTACCTATCTCCTTTAGGCGAAATGGGAGGCGTTGGCCCCTCCTCGGAGGTAATTCCTCTGCGTACCTCGTTAAACATTAAAGTTGGACAAGAAATGCTAGGGCGCGTCCTTGACGGGCTTGGCAATCCCCTTGATGTAGCAACCAAAGGCCCCCTCAATCTACACGAAACCTTTTCTGTCATTAACCCCCCACCAAACCCCCTAACGCGCAGTGTCATCAAAGAACCTCTAGCCACTGGCGTACGATGTATTGACGGGATCCTTACCTGTGGCAAGGGACAAAGAATGGGGATTTTTGCAGCAGCAGGCGGCGGAAAGTCCACACTCCTCGGCATGATCGCACGCAACGCACAAGCAGATATCAACGTCATCACACTTATTGGAGAACGGGGCCGTGAGGTACGGGAGTTTTTAGAAAACGACCTTGGGGAAGAGGGAATGAAACGCTCTGTTGTCATCGTCTCCACATCCAATCAAGCAGCGCAGCTACGCATTAACGCCGCATACGTTGGAACCGCCATCGCCGAATACTTTCGCGCACAGGGCAAAACCGTCATCCTCATGATGGACTCTGTCACAAGATTTGCACGGGCGCTAAGAGAAGTTGGTCTTGCAGCTGGCGAGCCTCCAGCGCGCGCAGGGTACACCCCCTCCGTCTTTGCCACCCTACCCCGTCTTCTTGAGCGTTCTGGCAACGCAGAAAAAGGTTCTATTACCGCATTTTATACAGTCCTTGTTGCAGGGGACGATATGAACGAACCTGTATCGGACGAAGTGCGCTCCATTTTAGATGGCCATATTATTTTATCCAGCGAACTTGCACAAAAATACCACTATCCTGCAATCGACGTCCTCTCTTCGATCAGCCGCATTATTTCACATATTATAGACAAAGAACACCTACAAACGATTGGAAAAGTACGCGAAATCCTCTCTAACTACAAAAACAACGAACTCCTTATTCGTATTGGAGAGTACAAACCAGGATCCAACCAAGCTGTTGATTTTGCAATTAAATACATCGACAAAGTCAATCGTTTTCTTAAGCAAACAGTCGATGAGCGGTGCACTTTTGCAGAGACCTTGCAACAACTTCGCACTCTTCTAAGGTAACCCCGATGAAATACCCCCTTGCTCAGGTGGTCCTCATCAAGAAAAAAAAATACGAGGAGGCAGAACGCACCCTCCAAGAAAAAAAAACAGCTCTTGCCAAAGAAGAAGAAAAATTAAAAAAGGTCGAAGAAGAAAGAGACCACGTTAAAAAACATAAAGTGGACAAACTAGAGCAGCTACGTCAAGAATTAGACAAAGGATCGACAACCACAAAAATCCAACAAATGAAAGCATATCTCAAAGTCGTAGACGAACAGCTCAAGCAAAAAGAAATCAAAGTAGATCAACAAAAAAAACAGGTCCGTGCTGCCGAAGACCAGGTAGAAATTGCAAGACAAGACTTCATAAAAAAACAAAAACAGGTCGAAAAATTGCATATGCACCGCAAAGAGTGGGATAAAGAAATGGCCAAAGAGGCCAGTCGCAAAGAAGAAATAGAAACCAATGAAATGGGATCCCTTTCTCATGCGCGCAAAAAAAGGGAATCCTCCTCATGACAGATGTACGCAAAATACAAAGCACAAGTGGCATTCCAGACCCCTCACCAAAAAAAGAAGCCACTCCAGCTGAACCTGATAAGTTTAAAGACCTCATGAAAGTCGATAAAATCGATCCAGAGGAACAAAAAAAACGCAAACGAAGAGAAGGTGAAGAAACAGAAGAAGATGTGCTCGCAGAGTCACTTATGCTAGAATCCCTACTACAACCTCAAACGCCGGTTACAGAATCTACGCAAACGCTTACAATTACCCCAAAGTCCCTACAAGAAACCCCCTTGCCACCTTCTACAACGCCTCTGCCCTCTGAAACACCCCACGCTCCCGAAGAAGAAATCCAGCCAGAGGACCTCCACAAAACCACCACCCCGAGAATGCAGACAAAATCCGCCGCTGATAAAACGCAAGCAAAGCCCCAAGTACACCCAGAAGAAATACACGAAGAACCCCCCCCCTCACATCTAATAGAGCCAGGGTCCCCAAAAGAGCCCTTTTCTATACCAGCACCCATAAAGGAGGCCGCGTCCCCAAAACCCACACTCCACATGCCAAAAACAACCGAAAAAAAAAAAGAAAAAAAACCAGAGCCTATAGAAGAAGCCCCCTCCGAACTCCCTATCGCCCCCATAGCCCCACCCCCTACCTTGACTTCCACAAAAAAAGAAGAAAAAAAACTAGAGCCTATAGAAGCTTCTGTAGCACCTCTGCCGCCCTCTCAACTACCACAAGCGCTCCCACCGCCGCCACCACCGCCCTCACACACACAACTGCCTCACGAAGTGTTCACACTATTTCAAAAAGCTGTAGATGTCATCACCGTCATGACTCTAACAGGAGTTAAAGAAACCACAATCCGCCTAGAAGGACCCCAATTTGCCTCTTCCGTTTTTTTCGGCTCAGAAATTATAATTCAGGAATTTAGTACAGCGCCTGGAAGTTTTAACATCCAACTCCTCGGAACTCAAGCATCTACCACCCTATTTGATAAACACATGGACTCTCTTATGCGTACATTTCAAACAGGAGAATATAACTTCCGCGTGAATAGATTAGAGTCGAGACTAAAATCCACCTCTACAGAGGAGCCTCTATTTAAAAGAAAAGAAAGCATAGGAAACGATTCCACAAAAGAAGGACCTCTATGATTACACAAACACCGGGCAGCCCCCCTCCCAAACAATATCAACACCCAAAATGCAAAACCCCACCGTCCAAACCCTTTCCTAAAGACAAAAAAACAAACCAAGAACCCCAACAAGCCCCTACACCCATGGCGCTAATGCAACCCCCCTCTTCTACTCTTACCACCACCACTACCCCTACGCTATGCTCTCAAAAAGCCGCGCTACTTGCCCTCGTAGAAACACTAACATGCCAGCTCACCATCATGGAAACAACGGACCTAAGTGAAACCACAGTAGAGCTCACAGGACCTCAATTTGAACACTCTATATTTTGCGGAGCAACGCTACAGCTTCAAGAATTTAGCACAGCTCCAAAAGTCTTCAACGTCCACTTTATTGGTAGCCCCGAAGCCGCAGCTCTTTTAGGCTCACATGCAGCAGAGATCATAGAAACCCTACGCTCCGAAACAAAACCCTTTGCAATACACAGAATTGATACCTCTTTATGCACAAAACACCGTATAGTAGAAAGAAAACAAGAAAAAGAGCACGGCCATGAAACCCCTTAATTGGATCGCCACCATTGAAAAAACAGTCATGGAAGAAATTCCTCTACTCCCTTCCTCATTCCCTTGGGATGAATGGAACGCAGAGCTATCCGATCGCTTTTCTCTGCCTATCACAACAAAAATACACACCAGCACCTGGCGCCCTGAAGAAACCCTTTTTGCGGACCTTGGGTCAACCCCTTTCATTCAATCCTTTTCCTTAAAACCCTTAGAGGGACATTTATTTCTTGCCATCTCCTCGGAAGACCTAAAAATCCTCTCTGCTCACCTATTATCGGCAGATCCCCTACCACAAGGTCTCTCAGGACAAAGCTTGCAAGAGAGCTTCTACGATTTTCTACTAGAAAAAGCCCAAGAGATTTTTAACAACCTGCACCCTTTAGATCCACACCTGTCTTTGCGTAAAGAAAGCCAAGAACCCCTTGCGCTAGATGGCGCCCTTTGCCTAGAAATAGAAATCGGCATCCACGAACAAACAGCTTGGGCAAGACTCATCATCCCTGAAACATTTCGCTCTGCCCTAAAACAGCACACGCTAGCCCCTCCCTCCTTGCAAAGCCCCTTAAGACACACAGCCCCCCTCCCCATCAAAATAGAAATCGGACACACACAGCTAAACTATAGTGAATGGAAAAGCGTCCACCCTGGAAGTGTCGTACTTCTCGATAAATGTTCCTTTGACCCAGAAACCAATAAAGGCACAGCCACCCTCGTTGCGCACACAACCCCTCTTTTCCACGTTAAACTCCGCGAGGAAAAAATTAAAATCTTAGATTATGCACTTTACTATGAGGCGACTATGACAGACAATCCAGAAACACCAAAAAAATCCGAAGAAGAGTGGGAAGAAGAAGAGGGAGAACACCTCTGGTCGCAGCAAGCAGCACATGAAGAAAAGCGAGAAGAAAACCTAGCTCACCACAACATCCCCCTCTCACTCACCGTTGAAGTTGCCCGCATCAACATGACCTTAGAAAAACTCATGGAACTCGCCCCTGGCAACAGCCTAGAGCTCGGCGTCCATCCAGAACAAGGCGTCTACCTCACCCTTTCAGGTAAACGCGTTGCCCATGGTGAACTTGTTAAAATTGGAGAGGTTCTCGGCGTTCGCATTATCAAACTTCTTGGATAAACAAGCTCAAGTATGATTGGTATAAGTTGCATTTTTTTACGCGCTGCCGATCATTTTTAAACAGAATCTAAAGTTGTTTGTACGTTCCACTTCTGCCAGAAATATCGTGCCTGGCGTTGTTCCCTCCAACGCAAACCAACAAAAACAGCCTTAGCTCTATCAAAATCGTTTTCCTCCCCACAAACACAAAAAACCCTCAAAAGGGCTCTTGATTTTTTCACAGGGTCTAGGATTGAATCCGCAATCTCTTTAGCTAGATCCAGATTTATTTCTTGACCAAATTCTGGATAACAATACTTATCAATAATACACAAAAGAAGGTCTAACTTTTTAAGATTATCTAGTATTAAATCAGCACTTTCTCTAGCTCGAATCAAATTTCCTTGTCCTAAGTAAAAATAGGAAATATTCCAAAGGACTTGATCCCTCAATCCATGATCTGGCATTAAATCAACAATCTCTTCAGCTGAAATCACATCCCTTTGCGCCAAATACGCATTAGAAAGAGTCAAAGTCGCTAGCCACTTAACATTATTGTCTGGCATTAAATCGACAATTCTTTTAACCCTACCCAAATCCACTTGCGCGAAATACGGGTTAGAAAGCTGCACAATCGCGTTAACTCGAGTCCAATCCCCTTGCTCCAAATACGCATTAGAAAGAATCAAAATCGCTAGCCACTTATAATCATTGTCTGGCATTGATTTAGCAATCTCTTCAGCTCCAACCAAATTCCCTCTCTCTAAACACTTGTTAAAAAGATCCAAATCAGAACTACCCAAAATCATTTTTAACCTAATATCCTCTATTGGTATTTTGTTAGCAGCAAAAATAGCTAAGGGAAAATCAGTTAAAGCATGCATTAAAGCAACATGAGACAGTTCTATTGCAACAGAGTCTAACATCTCTTTCTCATTACGCCAATTCAAGCGTAAAACGATACTATTATA
>CAMFJP010000023.1 GCA_945957075.1 uncultured Chlamydiae bacterium | reverse complement strand
TCTTTACTCTCTTGTATTTTTGCAGGCCTTGTTGTGGGAATCGAAACACCGCGCTACCTTCGGTCTCTTGGGAAACAGGGGGGCTCTGCAAAGTGCTTTTCAGAAGCTCTTGCCCAAGAAGAGGCTCTAAAACACGATCTAATGCATAGGCAGGGCAGTGAAAATGTGCATAAACTACACGATGAGCTTGCAGAGATTATGGTCCGCCATGTCACGGTAAAAAGGTCTAATGCAGATCTTAAAAAGGCCCTAGAGGGGATTAAAACTCTTAGGGAACGCTATGCGCATATTAGCCTTGATGACACAGGGCACCTACTGAATCAAACCTACGCCTTTGCAAACCAATTTGGATATATGCTTGAAATCGCGCTTGTGATTGCCAAAGGGGCGCTGCTACGCAATGAGTTTCGAGGGGCTCACTTTAAACCGGAATTTCCAGAGCGCGACGATAATTGGCTAAAAACAACGATTGCGCGCTATAGAGAAGATGAGCCTGATATTTCCTATAGGCCTGTAGATCTTAGACACCTACAACCAACCCATAGAGACTACACCACGGCAAAAAAAACAAAGGTAACGTTAGAAAATATTCCCACGCATATTCCTCTTCCTGTATAAATGTTTTTATGACATCAACATTTATCCTTAAGGTATTTCGGGGAACACCAAATAAGCAATATTGGGAAGAGTTTGAGCTAACGCTTAAACCTCTCTATAATGTGATTTGTGCTCTTATGGACATTCAAAAAAACCCACGCAACACCAAAGGGGAGCAAGTAGCCCCTATTGCTTGGGAGCAGGGGTGTCTTGAAGAGGTGTGCGGTTCTTGCTCTATGCTCATTAATGGCAGACCAAGGCAAGCGTGCACGGCCATGATTCATGAAATTTTGCTGACAACTAAACGTCCTTTTTTAACTCTTGCCCCTTTCACAAAATTCCCCTTAGTGCGCGATCTTGTTGTCGATCGAAATAAGATGTTCGATGACTTAATTAAAGTACGAGCATGGATTGATACCGACGATGCGTTAGATATAGGCCCTGGGCCTAAAATCGATCCTAAGGTGCAAGAGGCGCGCTATATTTTATCTACGTGCATGACATGTGGATGCTGCTCAGAAGCCTGCCCACAGGTAAATGCAAAATCCCCTTTCATGGGTCCGGCTCCTATTTCTCAAGTGCGCTATTTCAATGCGCACCCAACGGGAAAACTTATGCAAGAAAAAAGACTGCGCGCCCTTATGCAAGAAGAGGGGGTTGGCAGCTGCGGGAATGCACAAAATTGCAGGGAAGTCTGCCCTAAAAAGATTCCACTGACAGAATCGATTGCCCTTATGGGAAGAGCTGTAACAAAACAGGCGCTAGCAGACGCAAACGGCCTTCCCGATTCATAAGCCCTCTTTTGAAGGATCAAAACCATACTTTTCTACAACGGCTTGTATGTTCTCCTGGGACTCTGCAATAACCTGTTGACATACAAGTTCTTTTTCACCCGCAATGGCAAGTAAAGCTTCTGGATTCAATTGTTCCGCTAAAAGACTAAGGTTCTGCATTCTGATTGCTTCCTGCTGGATCATCTCCTGAAACATAGACGCGTTCTTTTGCAATACATCCTGAATAGTTGCAAGTTGTATTGCAATTTGTTTTTTTCTTTGAGGAGTAGCCTGCGCATACTCTTGCGCCAAGTTAGAAGAGCTCTCTTCAATTATCCCCATAATATCACTTATCAAAGGCGCTGTGGCCGTCTGAATGTGATGAAGCTGAGCTCTAAGCTCACGGCCCACCACCCATAATGTATGGCACGCGCCTCGAGCTCTGGCAATCTCTTCTGGTCTAAAAAGCATAGGCTGCAAAGTATCTACAGGGCGCCCACGGGGGTGCTGCACATGTTTGGCACAAACAACAGGTGGAGAGGGCTGTCTAAAACCCTCTAAAAAATGTTTAAAAGCCAGATGGCATTTTTCCTGCGCTGCGTACACATCATTTGCAGATTCTGTTGTTTCTGCAACCTCAGTGTGAAGCGCCTCCAAAACATCTAACTCCTGCTGCCAACGGCCCATCCTTCGCGCTAAATCTTCATCAGATTGCGGAGGATGAGCACTAGCTAACAGTTCTTGATCACAAACGGATGCAAAGCGCAGCAGCGCGCACTCCTCATCACCATGATGACAAGCAGATGCTCGAGATAAAGCGTTATTTCTCTCCTCGATAGCAATAGAAATACGACGCCACACATCACCGATTGCAGCCTCGCATTCAGATGCAAAGGAAGGATCTTGTCCCCTAAAGTCTGCCCGCAGAAGATCGATCCTCCCCTCATAAAACCGAGAGAGAAGCGCTGCCCTCTCCGGGCAACAGGCGCTATGCCCAGCATCCCCTATGCTCATCCGTCATGCCGTTGTTGTTCTGCATTAGAATTAAGATCGGCTGGAGGTGAGTCCGAAGGTCGAACGGGTGGGCGCTGTAATCCTCGGACTACAAGATTGAATACTTCCCTTTCAGCAGCCGATCTACCATCAGCAGCCGATCTACCATCAGCAGCATGAGGTGGTGTCGAAGAATAGGCAGCATGTCGAAATACAGGGCCGGTATGGTGCTGCACATGTGGAGCAAGCGGGCCAGAAAAAACAGGAGCGGGGGGTTGCATAGTCGGGGCAGATCCATAGCCCAAAGGCGAAAATCCAGGGGGCGGTGCAGAGGGCGGAGGTGAAGACATCATAAAACCAGATGAGAATGGAGCTTGGGGCGCAGCCGGAACAACACATGTTCTAAATTGCTGGCGAATGACCTCTGCTGCCACTTGAAGGCACTTATTTTGTTGTTTTAGTTCTTCGACTTGTTGATGTAAATTTGCAACAACTGGCTGTACATCAAGCTCTTGCCATTTATCCCGCAGCTCATCGGCCAACGAAGAACCAATGATACTAAGACGCAAACACAAAAGAGCGATTTCTTTCACAGCTGATGCCAAAGAGCCAAGAATTCCTCCCGCTTCGGCTAACTTATGGAGCACTTCTATCTTTTTTCCGGCCCATTCAGAAATGCCACTGGTACCTTCCGTCTGAGCGGGCGGCTCTGTTCCTTGTGGAGCCCCTTGTGTCGACACCTGCGGCGGCTTATTGAAAGCTGGCTGAACAAACGTTCTTGGCAAGACCCCTGTTGGATACATCCCTGCTGGATTCATAAACGCTCCTTGGTTTTACCCCTGATGCCGTGCACAAATGATGCACTGAACAGGGAGTGATTTTTATTGTTAAGATATTATTAAATCATGTTGAAGAAAAAAATGACAATACAAAAAATTTACCTTGAAAAAATTCTCTGTTGTGAGAGGAGTGCTCTATGTGGTAGTATGTGGGACTTTAAGGCATAAGCTATAGGCATATTTCCATGGCACATAAATATCCAACAGCACAGAACCCCTTGCTTCTAAGATACCATAGACTCATGGAGGCTTTTGCTAAGTCAGATGATGAGCGCGATTTCTATCTCGATAAGGTGGAAGGATTTATGCTCTATGCTGATCTAGACAAAAGCCAGATGGATCTCGATGAATTAGAAAAGGAACTTATAGAAAATAAAGATCGCTATGCCTTAATCCCTAAAATGACCTTCTATGAAACAAAAAAATTTATGGAGGGTTTTGTTCACGAAAAGGTCTACGATATCGATACAAAAGAAAAACTTCTTGATATCATTCAATCCAAGGAAGCCAGAGAAAATTTTTTAGAGTTTATTTACGATCACCTTACAGAACTGGAAAAATGGCAACAATACTACCACGAACGGTTTCGCATTCGTATTATTGAGTGGTTAAGACAGACAGGCGTTCATTTTGTTTTTGAAGAAGATCTCGATCTTCCCCGTGTTACGGTAGAAAAATTAAAACGGTATCTTTTTGATACAAAAGTGCCGAAAGATGTGAGCGCTGCAAGAGAATCTTTAGTAACAAAAGCTAAAAATTATTATTCTAATGAAGCACTAAACCCAAGACCCAAAAGAGGAAGACCTCCTAAACAAGTGGCAAAAGTTGAGGTGGAACCACAACTTACCCTCGATATGTTTACAACGGTCCCTCCGCCTGTTCGGCATTTTCTTTATATTCCCGATATCACAAGCGCAAGCGGCGTTACATTCTCGGCACGCTTTGACAGCGAAGCAAAACTTTTGGCCAATCTCCGTGGCAGTTACAGGGTCAAAGTGGATACAAAACTCGAAGCGCTTTCACAGCGCCTAGAATCCCTGCGGCATCTTTCAAGCAGGCTCTCTTCCGATCTACACGAAGAGCTTGGCAAAGAAGAAAAAATGATTCAGGCAATTGCTCACGCAGAGGATGAGGAGACAGAAGAAGGGGGAGCTAAAAAGACAAGGATTCTCGATGTCGTTAAAGGCTTTTTACCCTCTAAGAAAAAAGCTGTTCCTGCTAAAGAACGAAAAAACAAAGAGGTCAAAATGGTGACCCCTATTATACGGAAGGAGAAAAAGTGATAGAGGTAGAAGCCAAATCTATTGCGGTTTTACGCACCATGCTCTATGCCCGTTTTGTCGATGAGAAAATGTTCAAACTCTCTAGACAAAATAAGGGGGGGGCTTTCCATCTATTTACAGGTGGGCACGAAATGGTAGGGGCTGTAGCTGCATCAAAACTCATTCCATATAAAGATTGGGGGCTTGCCTACTATCGCGATAGAGCCTTTGCGCTTGGCATTGGATGTACACCAAAAGAGCTATTTGGAGCCTTTCTTGCAAGGCAAGGAGAGCACCACTCTGGGGGGAGAATGATGCCAGAGCATTTTTCTCATAAGGAGCTGCGCCTTCCCTGTCAATCTAGCTGTGTTGGCTCTCAATTTTTGCAAGCGGTTGGTGTTGCAAAGGGAATTCAACTACAAGGCAAAGATGAAATTGTCTATGTTTCAGCTGGAGAGGGGGCAACATCTCAAGGTGACTTCCATGAGGCGCTCAATTTCGCGGCTCTACATACATTGCCTATATTGTTTGTGATTCAAGACAATGGATGGGCGATTTCTGTACCTGTAAGCGAGCAAACAGCTGGAGGTTCAATTACCTCTATGGCAAAAGGGTATGAGGGACTTTGTGTTTATGCTGTCGATGGGGGCTGCCACCTTGAGCTAGATAAGGCCTTTACAGAGGCCTCAGAAAGAGCGCGCACAGGGCTTGGGCCTAGTCTTATTGTAGCCAAAGTGCCCCGCCTTGGGCCCCATAGCAGTAGCGACGATCCTCAAAAATATAAAGAAAGCGCTCTTATCGAACAAGAAAAGCTCCTAGACCCTCTATCTCGTCATACAAAATACCTGCTTCAAGAAGGGCTGATTACCTCTGAAGAGCTAAAAGCAATGGAAGAAGAGATTTTTGCTTCTGTGGAAACAGCAGCTCAAGAGGCGGACCTGCTTCCCCATCCAGACCCTCAAACAGCAGAGCTCCATCTTTTTGCCCCAAGTGAAGAAATCTTTGAAACAGAAACCGCCTGCTGCCCACTTGAAGAAAAAATTGTGATGATGGATGCAATTAATCACGCTATCGATGAAGAGATGTCCCAAGATCCTGGCATTATTGTATTTGGGCAAGATGTGGCCAGAGGAAAAGGGGGCGTTTTCGGTATTACAAAACATCTAACTGCAAAACATGGTCCAGACAGATGTTTTAATACGCCCCTTGCCGAATCGACGATCATCGGTATGGCGCTTGGAATGTCACTTGTTCCCGGGCTTAAGCCCATTGCAGAAATCCAATTTGCAGACTACATGTGGACAGGAGTTAACCAGCTCTTTAACGAACTTGCAAGCTTACACTACAGGTCGGATGGAGAGTGGAGATGCCCTGTTGTCATTCGAATGCCCTATGGAGGCTATATCCAAGGAGGCCCCTATCATTCACAAAGCATTGAAGCCTTTCTTTCTCACGCTCCGGGTCTAAAAGTTGTGATTCCAAGTAATGCAAGAGATGCTAAACGCCTTTTAAAAACAGCGATCCACGATCCAAACCCCGTAATTTTTCTAGAGCATAAGGCTCTCTATAGACAGCGTGTGTTTTGCGCAAGGCAAGAGCCCAAAAGCCACGAAAGGCTTCCCTTTGGCAAAGCGGCGATTGTTTGTGAAGGAAGTGATGTTACGATTGTGTGCTGGGGAATGATGGTTGTGATGGCGCACGAAGTTGCTTTGCAACTTGCTAAAGAGGGGATTTCCATTGAGGTAATTGATCTACGAACCCTTGTTCCACTGGATATGGCAACGATTCTTCAATCTATTAAAAAAACAGGCAAACTTTTAATTGCTCATGAAGCGCCAAAAACATGTGGATTTGGAGCTGAAATTATGGCGCGTACGATCGAAGAGGGATTTTGTTTTCTCGATGCTCCGATTATGCGGGTAACAGGGAAAGACCGTCCTGTCCCCTATGCTAAGGGGCTCGAAGAGGCTATTTTGCCACAGGCTGCAGATATAGAAAAAGCGGTTACCGCGCTTTTGCGCTTTTAATCGCCTTCTTTCTATGAATCTTTGGCTTTGCCCCAAAACGGGAAGCTACGCTATTCATTAGGCGCGCATTGAGCTTACTAAAGTGCGAGATCTTTTCTCTAATTTGAAAGCACTCTTTCCCCTCTTTTTTTGCGCCGAGCAAATCATCCATGTGCAAAAGACGCGCCAAAAGACTCTCTTGCGTCTTTTGCAAAGCATCAATCTCTACCTCTTGTAGATAGGACATGGGAACTTTGCCAACTACATCAGCGTTCTGGATGAGCTGGTCTAGCGTTGCATCTATGTCCGCTAAAATATTTTCATCTGAAGGCTTCATATATTATCCCCCCCCCTTCAGACTTCAATACATTATATATCGCAAAACAAGTCAATAAAAATTATTGAGTTTTTGACATCTCAATATAAATACCGGAAGGGATGCCCGTTCTTTCTTGAATACAAGAGGCTATATCGACAATACGAGAGTGAGAAGTAGCAAAGACAACAGGCGCATCTTTAGCGTACTCCATGACCTCTTCGGAAGAAATAGAACATGTACTTGTAATATTATAAGAGGAACCTGGAGCATAAACACCATAGAAAAAAATGGGAAAAGCAGAACGGATCGCTGCCCCATCATCTTGTAAATAGCACTCTGTAAAAAATGTTTCGACTGGATGTCGGCATAATTGTCTTTCGGAAGTTCTTGCAACAACTTCAAGTTCTTGTAAAAATGCAATGAGCATCCTATCATCTCTAATCTTTTCAGGGAAAAATGTAGAAAACTTTCCTTTAATCAGGCCACAACATACACCGCTATCTGCAGCATGTAAACATTGAAAATCAGGATTAGAAGCAAGATCTGGAAGCAAATGTCCTCCATGAAACTCTCCACGCCGCCTTTCTCCATCTGCTATATGTTTAACATCAACAAATTTAGTTGGAGTTCCAGCACATGTAAACAGGGTGCCAAGGCTCCTAGTTAGCCACGGAGAAGCTGCTGCTATTACCTTGCGATGCATGCCTGGACTGTCTGGAGAAGATTCCTCTTGTGAAAAAAGATTTCCAGTCACTGTGCGAAGCATTGCAGCTGCTTTGCGAGCACGCTCTGGCGTACGCAAAAGACTAAGCCTTCTCAAACCAACACCCAAGACGGTTGCTTCTGCTCTAGTCAGATCGCGATTCATATCATCAGTCTCCATCCCTGATAAAAAATCATGCATTTTTCTAATCTGCGGTGGCGTCTGTTGCACATCGGCTGCAGAAGGTTGATGAGAAGATGATGTGTCACTACTACTGGAATCTGAGCTATCTGAACGAAAAAAACGGCCCTGTTTTGGTGGAGTTTGCTCTAAGGGCAACGTACCACGTGAAGATCTTGGCGTTATCGGGTTCACAAAAAGCATCCTTTAAATTAAAAGGACCCTCAGAATGGCTTAAGAAGACGTTTTTTACAAGATGAACTTTCTTTAGAATGTTTTGAGCGCGTTTTTTATAAACCAAGCATGTAAAAAGACGCCCAAATTGATTTCAGAGCTTGCTTTTTAAGCTTTATTAAAATTGCTTTAACGTCAAAATAAGATAAATGATCTTATATTTGAGCAGCATAAAAGTTGCTCAAATATAAATTTATTTTCATAAATGATATAAGAATTAGAACGGATTCCAGTTCACCTTCCAGTAGGTTATAGAATTAGAGCTTTTAAACCGTTCGCTAATCGGGATACCCACATCAAGGCTAAAATCAAAATGCCATGGTCCATAAATGCGAATACCACCACCCGCAGCTGATAGGGAAGCAAATCCGCGGCTTTGCTTATGCTGATCTTTTTCACTACGCTTTAAATACACACCGCCATTGTCTACGAACAGCACAAACTGTATGGTCTCTTTCCATGTTCTTTTTGTTCCAAAGATGTGGCTATTGCGGAAGGGGGGAGGGATACGAAACTCTGCGTTAACGTAGTAGCCGCAATCTCCAAGAAGTTCTGCTAGAGGAAAGCCTCTAACAGTGTCCTCACCGCCAATATAAAACTGTTCTGAAATCGGCAGATAATTTCTTGTATATTGCCCTGAAAAATTGAAAATAAAAAAGAAATCTAAAGGAAGCTCTTGCACACGTTTCCAGTCACCATAGGCCATATAATATCTAGCGCCTGCTCTATGCCGGCTGCATCTATGATCTACTGCATGGAGCCCATCCAAAAAGTCTGGAACGCCTGCGTATAAAACTACATCCCAATAGTTATTTCCTTTCCAATTATCGTAATAATTGATATCCGTTCCTAGACTAAATACTCTAAGCAAATCCTCGCTCTGGGTGCGTTTTTGAGCGTAATTTTTAATGTTTTTGTAATCAAATTCCAAAAAGACATCGGTGCTCAGGCGCCGCTTTCTTTGTAAAGCATAGGAGACCTTTGCTGTTGCAATCATGGTCATGCCATGTTGATGTAGTTCACGGTCTGTCTGTACTTTAAATAGCGTGTACAGATAGGCAACCTCACCAGACCAACCCGTTTTTGTGATGGGGAAGGTGTAGATAACATCTGTAAAGCGGAGTGAATTAACGGGAGCGCCAACGACTTCGGCAAAGCGCAGTTTATCCCCATTTATAAGAAGATTGCCGTAGTCTAATCTACCTCCAATCCGATATAAAGAGGTGCTCGATGCACCATAATTATTAACATCAGCGTAAAAATGCACGGGTCTATGATCGATGACTTTAATGATGACATCTGCTGTACCAAAGGCTTTTCCTTTTTCAAAAATAGCAGCAGCCGAAAGGTCTTGATTATCATTTAAAAGAAGTAGCTCTCTAAAAAATTGATCATAATGTAGAGCCTTTCCTTGTAAAGACTGGAAGTATGCTGTAACAAACTTTGTTGGATAATGCTTATTCCCTTCTACAACAATGTTCCCAAGTTTACCTTCTAAAATTGCGATAGTTAACCTGCTATCTTTAATATCCTGTACAGGAGCGTACGCTCTTGCAAGAAAATATCCCTCTTCGACGTAAAAGGCACGCAATTTCAAACACAGCTCCCTTACATCTTTCATGCTAAGATCTCTATGCTCATACTGCGCTGTGATCGCTTGGAGTTTTCTTGTTTTGATCACCTCATTGCCTTCTAAAACAATCGCTTCAATATGTACAGTTTGCCCTTCCACCATATCAAATTGTTCTTCTGGAATGTCCACTTCAATAACGGGAATATCGCGTTTTGGTTTTATGACTTCAGGGTTATACTCTTTTTCAATGGTGCGCTCTAAAACCCCAGCAGATGTGGAAGCTGAGGAGGCAAAGGCTGCATGTAGCTCTACCGATCCAAAAAGCAATCCTGCTATAAGAAGATAATTTTTGTAGTTCATATTGCCCTTATATAGTACATGTAATCTGGTTCGCAACACTCATTTCTGTTATCTTTTTTGTTACAGTGCATCCATTGTTTGCAAGATTTTTCTTTATCTTTGCAGCAGCAACGTACCCATTCGTCATCAAATTCAAAGTATTCACAACGGGTAATGGCTCTATCTTGAAAAAAGAATCTATCGTTGGAAAGGGTATTATAATAACTAGAATATGGTGTTGTAACCCCTGCTACAAAATGTTGTGATGGAACAAAAGGTGGGGGGCCTGAGAACCCGCACACAAGCTCTCCGTTAAAAAAGACTTGGAATGGAGGGTTAGAAGGCAAACAGTGCACTGTTCCATCACCAGTTGTCCCTACAAAATAAGCGCTTCCTGTCGCTCCCACGACAACAAAATTAGCCCCATTTAAAATAATGGGGTTAGCAGGTGTTCCAACGCTACCTGTCAGGGCATCAATTAAAATGGCATCTGTGGAGGTCAAAGAATTGCCGGCGCTATTATCCATGGCTACAAAGCCTGGAGTGCCATCCCCACTCATAATAATGTGCATACCTTGCGCTGTAATATCTCCACCCAATACAAATTGCTTAGAAGAGGAAGCAAGGGTTGCCGATTGTGGTCCTGGAACATCGCTAAAGGTCACAACGCCAGTTCCTGCATAGGTAGAAAGAAGTCCATTTCCATTGCCTATGATAGGTGTCAGGTTAATATCCCCACCATTTGTCATAAATATAGGGGATGAGGTGGAGGTTGTTAGGTCAATGGGGCCTCCTGAAAAATTAATAGGACCTACCCATGAAGTGATATTAATGGAGGTTGGCGCTACCATATTAAACTGTCCGCCTGCTACAAAAATGGGGTTATTGGCAATGTAGGCGCGTCCTGTAAAGTCAATATTGTTTGTGGCGATCATGGTCAAAGCGCCCGAGACGCCAACCTGGGTACCGCCAATACCTCCTGTAAATATATCTACTGCTGAGACAATGAGGTTATTCAAAGCGCCAATGGCTCCAACCATCCCATCTACGGTCACGGTGCCCCCAACTGCTAGTAGTTGAAGATTTTGCCCTGTTCCATCTACGTTGCCACCTAGGGTAATATTGCCAAGTGGAGCTGTCCATATGCTTCCACTACTTAGGAATACATCTCCTGCAACTGCGATGTTTGTTGTATTACTTGTTAGGTTGCCACTTAGTTGCAGTCCGCTAAGGTAAATGATGTTTCCAACTGTTGTCACATTAGCTGTCTGTACAGTTTCAAGTCCTGTTGTTGTAAGGGAGGTTAAAGGCGCCCCGCTCCCAACTGCGCTATCTAAGAAGACGGTTCCAGTACCGGCGAGCAAAGAAAGCGTCTCTGCTCCATCAACAGTAGAAATAAAATGAATATTGCCATTATTTGGACCGCTGCTAAGGACAATGCCATTTGTAAGTGTCACGGCATTTGTAAAGGTAAGATCACTATTTGAGGTTGTGATATTACCACCTAAATTAACAAGTCCGCCTCCAGATTGGGTAAAAGATCCATCCACTGTAAAAATAGAATCTATGGTTAAAAGACCTGTATTTACAATATCAACGATACCACCGCCTGTAGTTGTCACTGTAGCTGCTGGTGCAAAAGTAATTGCACCACCTTTTAACACAATCCCTGTTGCAAGACTTGTGGCGATAGGACCTGAAAAGCTATTACTGCCTGTAGATCCACTTTCTACAAAAGAGGATGCTGTAATTGATGCACTTGATGTTACAGAAGAGGCGCTTTGAATCAGGATCGATCCAACCGGAATCGCACTTCCAATATCACTAGCAAAGTTAACAGCTCCTGCTGCATTAATTGTGAGTCCCTCTGTACCAGCCCCTGTGCCATCAACAAGGTTATTAAAGGTAACACCGCCAGCTGCGCTAATCAAACTAGCTGTTGTATTTAGCTGGACATTGCCTGAAAACTGTTGGGCACCTGTGGTATTATACACACCACCATTTAAGAAAATGGCGGTAGAGGGAGCCGTAGATGTGAGTGTAAGTCCCGTTGCAATACCCGAGTTAGCGCTCCCTACATTGCCAAGCGTAATGGTGCCAAGGCCAACATTTAAAGCCATGGAAAGCAGCTCTGTTGTAGCTCCAATGTCTCCATTAATCACAACGTTTCCATTTGCTGTATTTGCAGATAAAGCCTGCGCTCCAATCGCAATGCCATCAATGTTTCCATTAATCGTAAGGGGTCTAGCTGCTGTTGTGAATGTTGTAGCTGTTGCAAGAACTACATCGCCTGTATAGGTCTGGGCAAAGGCGCCTGTTCTATAGGTTCCTTGATCTAAACGGATCCCAGTGCCGGCTGTAATATTTACAGCGCCAACGCCTGCTATCCCAACTCCAATGCCATTTAATAAAATCCCGCCCGTGGCTTTCATTGTGACAGCACCTATTGCAGTAGCAAAAGAGCTACCGATATTGCCTCCAATCGTAATAGATCCTGTCAAACTGCCTAAGGCTCCGTTATCTATTGTTAACGCTCTACCCGCAACGTTTCCATTAATATGAGATGTAACGACCACATTTCCTGTGCCTACTACCGCTAAATTAACATTGTTACCAAGGAGCATAACCCCTGTATAGGTTTGAGATCCTGTTGTTTTAATCAAAGCAGAACCAATCGCTGTACCAAAAACATTTGTAGATTGGGTTGTAAGATAGGAGAGGGGGGTCACACCACCCACAACTCCATTCATGATAATACTAGCGGACCCTGCCTGCATAGTCAGGCCAAAGACTCCGTCTATAGCTCCTGAAAAGGTGATCGGTTGATTAGTGCTAATCGCAGATACGTTAGTCGCTAAAATGACATTACTGCTGAAAGCTTGCGTGCTTCCTTGGGTAATATAGCCCCCTCCATTAAGCGTAATGCCACCTGGCGCTGTCATATTAAATCCTGCTAATGAACCTGGAGCTGTCGCTGTGCCAACACCTGCAACGGCAAGTGTTGTACCGGCTGTTAATGTAAGATTTGCAAGCGCATGTTTGGTGCCCATATCGCCTTTAATACTGATAAAACCGGCACCTGAATTTACAGAAAAACCTCTAGATACAGCGTCGCTATCTACAGTGCCTATGACTGTAAAATTGCCTGTGGAAAATGTTGTATTTGCAGCAAGGGTTATATCTCCTGTTGCAGAAAATGCAGAGCCTGCTGTTGTCGATACATTCCCTGTAAAGACAATGCCTCCCTCACCTGTAAGCGTTGTAACACCAAGCGCCTGAGTCTGTCCAACTGTAGAGGCAAAACGTATGCTTCCATTGCCAGCTGCAACAGTTAGATTTCTTCCTCCTACGTTTCCATTTACAGTCCCTATAAATGTTACAGGGCTATTTGTCGTTGTAAATGTGGCATTTGCCCCTAAGGTCACATTATTATTATATCTTTGCTCGCCAGTTGTCGTAACAGTTGTTGTGTTTACGTTAATGACAGTAGATCCACTCACAAAAAGATTTTTTAGTGCTGTACCACCGCCTACTGCTGCAGCAAAGGTAACAGTGCTTGTCCCTGCATCTATAGTAACTCCTTGCGCCCCGTCAACAGTACTTGTAAAGGAAATGGCGTTATTATTAGAGATCAAACTGGTCGTAATATTCACAGCCACAGCGCCTGTAAATGTTTGAGCCAATGTGCTATATATGCCTCCGTTTAGAAAAATCTTGCTTG
>CAMFJP010000022.1 GCA_945957075.1 uncultured Chlamydiae bacterium | reverse complement strand
GGGCAAGCGGGGGACAATGCCAAAGGACTTGTCCCCGACATGTCTCTATAAGCCAGCTACAAACCTTCAGTTCTCTTTCATTTTACAGTTGACAGCCTCTCAGTCTTACATGTTTAGGACTGCCAATTTTGAGCGGCGTGAAAGCTTTTATTCTTCAGTTTTGAGAACGGCCATGAAAGCAGATTGCGGGATTTGCACCTTGCCAATTTCTTTCATTTTCTTTTTCCCTTTTTTCTGTTTTTCCCACAGTTTGCGCTTTCTTGTGATGTCGCCGCCGTAGCATTTGGCTGTGACGTTTTTGGTAAGAGCGCGGATAGTTTCTCGTGCGACAATTTTGCCACCAACTGCGGCTTGAATGGGAACTTTAAATTGTTGCATTGGGATCACTTCAACAAGTTTTTGGCACAGAGCTCTTCCTTTGCCCTCGGCTTTGGTTCTGTGCACAAGGCAGGAAAAGGCGTCGACTGGTTCTTCGTTAACGCGAATTTCTAGTTTTACGATGTCACTGATTTCATAGGTGTCGGGTTCGTAGTCAAAAGATCCATAACCACGTGTGACCGATTTGAGCTTATCGTTAAAGTCTGTGATGATTTCGTTGAGAGGAAACCTGTAGGTGAGTAAAAGGCGTTTGCTGTCAACGGTTTCGGTTTTTATAAGTTCTCCTCTTTTTTCCATTCCCAGGCTCATAATGGCGCCAAGGTATTCGGAGGGGAGCATGATGTGGCAGCGGATCCAAGGCTCTTCGATACACTCAATATGTGTCGGATCTGGGTAGTGTGCTACGTTGTCGACGGAGATTTTTTTTCCGTCTCGTAGGGTAAATGTATATACAACGCTTGGTGCTGTTGTGATGATATCAAGATCAAATTCTCTTTGGAGTCTTTCGCAGACAATTTCTAGATGGAGGAGTCCAAGAAAACCGCAGCGGAATCCAAAGCCTAGTGCTAAGCTGCTTTCTTGTTCGACGTGTAAGGCAGAATCATTTAGTTGTAGTTTGACAAGAGCATCCCGGACAATTTCAAAATCAGAGGAGTCAACGGGATAGATCCCAGCAAACACGACGGGGGCAATGCTGCGAAATCCAGGGAGGGGTTCTTTAGCGGGGTTTTTTTGTTCTGTGATCGTGTCGCCAATTTTGACATCTGCTGTAACTTTAATGTTGGCAACAAGATAGCCTACCTCGCCAGGACGCAGGATGTCTACAGGGCGCTCTTTAGGCGAAAAGATGCCAACTTCAAGAACCTCAAAGGTTTTTCCAGTCGCCATCATTTTAATCAGGCTTTTTTTTGTAATATGACCGCTGATGATCCGCACGTAGACCATAACGCCTCTGTATGGATCGTAGTGAGAATCAAAAACAAGGGCTCGAAGGATTTCATCTGTGGGAATGCTCGGGTGGGGGACATCGAGTAGAATGCGTTCCAATATTTTATCGACGCCAAGTCCTGTTTTTGCAGAGCATGAGATCGCATTGCGTGTGTCAAGTCCAATGACCTCTGCAATTTGTTGTTTAACGCCCTCTACATCTGCTGCTGGAAGATCGATTTTATTGATGATGGGGACAATCTCTAGATTGCGTTCTAATGCCATGTGCACGTTAGCCAGGCTTTGTGCTTGAACGCCTTGGACAGCATCAACAACGAGTAGAGCTCCTTCGCAGGCAGCAAGCGACCTTGATACCTCGTAGGAAAAGTCGACATGCCCTGGTGTGTCGATAAAGTTGATTTGGTAGGTTTGGCCGTCTTCTGCTGTATAGTGCATGGTGACTGGGTGCGCTTTGATCGTAATGCCGCGCTCCCTTTCCAGGTCCATATCGTCTAGAACCTGTGCTTGCATCTCACGTGAAGATAGCGCTTTTGTAAGCTCAAGGAGCCTATCTGCGATGGTTGATTTGCCGTGATCGATGTGAGCGATAATAGAAAAATTTCTAATACGCCGTATGTCGTATTCAGACATCGCAGCTCCGATTAGGTATGCGAAAGGGGGGATTCGAACCCCCAAGAGGAAACCCTCGCTACCACCTCAAGGTAGTGCGTCTGCCAGTTCCGCCACTTTCGCAAAAGTGAGTTATGACAGAGCATTCTATGTGTTTTGCCAATATTACATCAAGAGGTCTGTTAGCAGACCATCTTTTTATTCTCTATGGCTCTACGAAATGTTCTGCCAAGAAAGATGGCAACAACAAGCCAAAGGCCAAGTAAAGGGAACCCAAGGGCTCCGCTCAGCATAAGGTAGTGCGCTCTGCCAAGGACGGCTCCAAAAGCAGATTGCAGTGGGGCTAGTAGCATATTGAAAAGGGAGCCTGTTTCCTTAGAAGCTCTAGATCCAAAGGTTTCTATCCATGCTTGCGCTTTAAAACGAACATCTGGTGTTGTGGGGATATAAAGCTGTTTTAAAGCTGGCCCGTTAAGAGCGTAGTTAATCGCTTTGGATCCGACCATAAGAGCAAAAAGGAACGCTAAACTATCGAGACTTAAAAATCCAAATAGAGCACAGCCTACAATTATGGGCATGGCAGCCAGGGCAACTCCAATGCCAAGAAATCTGGTCACATTACTAATCCCTAAAAGCAAGCAGGTTAGTGAAACAATATTTACACTTGAGCCATATAGACTAAGATAGCGGCTTAAAGCAACACCAGAGTATTCTGCTCCGGCTGCAATTTTAAAATTAAAGTCAAAGATCGTGACGACGACTTCATAGATAAAGTTCGCAGCAAAGATTCCAATAAGATAGCGGTGTTTAAGCATTAGCTTTAAACCCTCTAAAAAGCCAGGTTCTTGTTTTTTTTCTTCTTCTTTTTCATTTTTCCCATGGAAGGATTGTAAAAGGTTTTTTGGGGTAGCACGCAAAAAGTAGCGGACAAGGGGGATAATCGCAAGGATCAGAATGCCTAAAATGACCATAGAGAGAGTGTCTGTTGTTAGGTGAAGACGGTGAGGAAGCCCCCCGATGCCGTAAGGGCATATAATCCCTCCAATTTGTCCCATTGTGACAACGAGGGGAAATCCTCTTTTTGCTTGTGTCGGGTCTGTTGAGTCGGCTGCAAATGCCCAAAATAGCGCCACCACTAGAGAACCAAAACTTTCTACAAACAGGTACCAGAGGTATCCAAGGCATTTTGTTGCAAGCAGTTGAGGGGCTGATCTTAGCGCTAATTCCTCAGGAGGGGCTTGTGCAATACTCATAAGTGCGCTAAAAACAAGCACTGAGATTCCATAAAAAGAGGGCAGAATAATGAGCATTTTTTCGCGGGAGGTTTTTTCTAAAAGCTTAGTATAAAACATAACAAGAGGAAGAAGGGCGAGCACAGAGACTGTTTTTGCATAGGGTAAATGGAGTTTGTCGACGAGTTGGATAAAGATAGCATCTTTTAAGGGGCGTAGGGTCCAATATACGCCGATGATGAGAGCAAAAATAAGACCCATGCGGAGAAACTTTTTAAACTCTTCTCTTTCGAAATTGCCGAAATTAAATCGACAGACCCATTGAAAGAAACGTAACATAAATCCTCCGCTTGTTATTTTTATATATAACATTTTTTTATTATTAAAACACAAAAATAAAATCGGTTAATTATGAAATTATTTTTATTTATTGTTTTGGCTACCCTTCCTTGCATGGGCAAATCCCCAAAGCGCTCTCTATGCGAACGGCAGATGCTCGGGAATGAGGCGGCTGCAGAACTGATCACTGTCATTACAACGACAAATCCGATCCCTTCTATTCCTACAACAAAACATATTTATCCCTCTCAGAAAAGCCTATTTCAAATTCCCGCTTTTGCTCTTTGCAAAAAAATCATTGTGTTTGATGGGATAAACCCATGGTTTACAAGAAGAGAGGCAGATTATGAGCAATATAAAAAAAACGTCATCGCGCTTACAGAAAGCGATCCCTATTTTGCCAATACCGAGCTTATTTTTTGTGATCAATGGGTGCATCTTGCAGGGGCGATTGCTGAGGCGATGAAGCGGGTGACAACTCCATTTGTTTTTATTCACCAGCATGATTTTGTATTGACTCGGCCTTTCAATGTGGGTGGTGTGATTACCTCGATGCTTTTAAATCCGGGTATTAAACATGTACGCTTGCACGTTGGACATAATACAGCTTATGCGGGGTGGTGGGATGGGCCAGTTGATGAGGTGGTAGAGGGAGGATCTTGTGTTCCTCTTTGTCGTACTTTTGGGTGGTCGGATAATGATCATATAGCCCGCACAGATTATTACCTTAACTTTGTTCTTCCCATGTGCCAGCATGGTGCGATGGAGTGGTTTCTTCAACCTGCGATTCAACAGGCAGTCTCAGAGCAGGGAGCCTCCGGGCATGCTCCCTTTGGTACCTACCTCTATGGGGAAATTTGGGATGGAGGGTATATACGGCATACAGATGGCAGAGAGGCCTGGGGACTACAGGAGTAGTACTAAACGCAGTTATTTACTGCGTTTAGTACTTGTATAATAATAGACCTCTTGCGTAACTCCATTTGTTTGGTAACGCTGCGCTTTTTGGCAGCTTTAAACCCAAATTTCTCGGCAATATGCCTCCATATTACCTCGAAATTTGGGTTTAAAGCTGCTCAAAAATCACAAGCGTTACCAAGCAAAGCGAATTATGCAAGAGGTCTAATGATTTATAAGGCGGTTTTGTTAATATATAAAACATCGCCAAATAGACCATCTGGATTTAGATCTTCAGAGGATCGGATAAATCCGGCTTTTGTTAAAAACTGATCGACGTCTTGGTAAAGCATTTCTCCTGTATAGATAGGATGTGTTTCTAGTTCGACAATGATATATTTTACTTTGGATAAGTTGTCTCCCAAGCTTTTTAAGACTTGAAAGGCAGCCCCTTGCACATCCATACATAGTAGATCGATATTACTAATGCCTTGTTTTTTCAAGAAGTCGTCTAAGCGGATTACGGGCACCGTAATTTTTTCCTGAACAAGACCCTCTTCTAGAATGTCGGGATAATTTTTTGCTTCTGGATTAAATTCAAAAAAGGAGGAGGCGCCTATGTTCCCGTCTAGAACCCTATAAAAAGCAAGTTCCCCAGAGGTATCCCATACGCCCATAGGGACAAGGGTTACGTTCGGATTAGAGCCGATGTTTTTTTTGCATAGTGCAATTGCATCTGGGTTGCATTCAAATGCAAAAACATGGCATTGAAAACGATCGCTTAATTCGATCGCATCTTTCGCGTCTCGACTGCCAATTTCGAAGATGGTTTTTACTTTTTTTTTGTTGATTTTCTTTTTAAAGAAAAGGTAGCTGCCCTCTCCTTTTATTTTTTCATGGGGGTGTTTTTGATATTGTGGGTAGATGGCAGAGAGAGAAGAAAAAGCGGCACTAAGACATATACATCCGAATACAAATGTTTTCATATGTGATTCCTTGTTGTTGGAGGATGTGCATACTGCCATTATTTTCAAATTTTTAGCAAGAAAGCTAGGGTGTTGACGCTGTCCACGAGCCAAAAAGCGCGGCGCTGCCAAGCAAAGTGAGTTATGCAAGATGTCTAGTTGCAAATACCAAACGCTGCGTTTGGTGTTATTTATGCAGGATTGCTACACTTCTAATGAAAGATAATTTGTGACTGGCTAGGAGGGATATGGTTTTAAGGGGGACATTCACAGCAATTGTGACGCCGTTTATAAAAGATAGGGTGGATGAAGAGGGGCTTGCTTATCACATTGAAAAACAGATAGAGGCTGGGATCACAGGGATTGTTTTTCTTGGTTCCACAGGTGAGGAGGCGGTACTTAGACCAGAAGAGCGAAAAAGAATCATCGAAATGGCAGTTGAAAGGGTGCAAGGCAGATGTCTTGTCATTGTGGGAACGGGGTGTTCTTCTACGCAAGAGACTGTGGAAAAAACAGCGCAAGCTCGCGCTTTAGGCGCTGATATGGCGCTTGTTGTGACCCCTTATTATAATAAACCAAATCAAGAGGGAATTTACCTGCATTTTGAAAAGATCGTATCTTCTGTAGATATCCCTGTGATTGTATATAATAATCCCGGTAGAACAGGGGTAAATATTGAGGTGGCAACGCTTCTCAAACTAGCGCAGCTTACTTCTATCGTTGGTGTTAAGGAGGCCTCTGGTAATATGCTGCATATTGCAGATGTGATACATACAGTATGCGCCCGCTACCCTGGATTTTCAGTCCTTAGCGGGGACGATGGCATGACCCTGCCAGCTCTCTCTTTGGGGGCACATGGCGTTATTTCTGTAATTAGTAATCTTGTTCCAAAGCCTCTTATTGATCTTGTGGCAATGGCTCTAAATGGGGACTTTTTAGGGGCCCGCTCTATTCACAATACCTTGTTTTCATTAATGAAAATGGCTTTTATTGAAGTGAACCCAACGCCTATTAAATCTGCAATGCGTTTATGTGGCTTGCCAGCTGGACCTTGTAGATTGCCTCTTTGTGCAATGAAAACAGAAAATCAAGATAAGCTTGCCGAGCTTCTTTTGCAAATGGGGCTTGCATGCTCCTCAAATGTATTATAAGGCTTCTATATGAAAAAAATTCCAGTTGGTGTCCTTGGGGCAACAGGTATGGTAGGGCAAAGTTATGTCCAACTTTTAAGCGCTCATCCTCTGTTTGAGGTTGTTTTTATTGCAGGGTCACAGCAATCGGCTTTTAAGAGTTATGGGGCGGCTCTTCGGGCTAAGGGGATGTCTTTAGAGGGGATGCCACAAGCCATTTTAGACCTTCCTGTCCGTAGTATGGATGATATAGCTCATGCCAAATCTTTGGCCCGTTGTGTATTTTCAGCTGTGGATACCCAAACCGCTACAATCTATGAGAGGCTTTATGCAGAATCGGGGCTTGCGGTTGTCTCCAATACAGCAGCTCATCGCATGGATGAGGATGTTCCTCTTTTGATCCCCGAAGTGAATCCAGAGCATATCAAGCTAATCGATTTTCAGAAAAAATATAGAAATGGCGGGTTTATTGTAGCAAAGCCCAACTGTTCGCTGCAGAGTTATTTAATTCCTTTATTTCCGATACACCAAGTCTATGGCATTACAAAACTTGTTATCACAACGATGCAGGCTATTAGCGGCGCTGGTTACCCAGGCATTTCTTCTTTAGATATTATGGACAACGTTATTCCCTATATTAGTGGCGAAGAGGAAAAATCTGAGCAGGAGCCGTTGAAAATTTTGGGCTCTATTGTCGAAGGACGCGTGCTGCATGCGCAAGATATTGCAATTTCTGCGCATTGTAATCGTGTTCCGGTTCGTCATGGCCATACAGTATGTGTCTGTTTTGGATGCAAGAAAAAACCGCGGCTAGAAGAGATTCAAGATCTATGGAATGGATTTACAGCCGAGCCTCAAGAGCTTAGGCTGCACTCTGCTCCTGCACACCCTATCTTTTATACATTGGAAAAAGACCGTCCACAGCCTCTTTTGGATCGGGATCGCGATAGAGGAATGAGTGTTACCGTCGGTAGACTCCGTCCCTGTCCTATATTTGATGGAAGGTTTGTTGCACTCTCTCATAATACTCTAAGGGGTGCAGCGCTTGGGGGTATTTTGAATGCAGAGTTATTACATGCAAAAGGATATTTATGATAAAACGCAATCCCCATATGGGGGCTCTGCCTGCTAATTATCTATTTCAAGAGGTGCGCCGCAAAGCCCGCCTATTTTTAGAAAAAGAGCCCGGAGCTTCGTTGATTTCTTTGGGAATTGGAGATTGGACAGCATCTATTCCACAGCCGATCGTTCAAGGGCTAGCAGAAGCTGTCCAAGATTTAGGGATTCAGGAAAAGTATACAGGGTATGGACCAGAGCAGGGGATAGAGTCTTTAAGGGCCCTTATTGCGTCAAAAATGTATCCAAAACACATCGAAGCAGAGGATGTTTTTATTTCGGATGGCGCTAAATGCGATATTGCACGGCTCCAAGTGCTTTTTGGAGGCTCTGTTTCTATTGCTGTACAAGATCCAGCCTATCCAGTCTATGTGGATGGAAGTCTTATTAAAGGTGTAGGGCGCATTATAAGAATGCCGTGCACGCCAGAAAATAATTTTTTTCCAGAGCTTGTAAGAGCCGATATTCTCTATTTTTGCTCTCCAAATAATCCGACAGGATCTGTTCTTACGCGCGATCACATGGAGCAGCTAGTGGCATTTGCGCGCAAAGAGGGCTCCTTAATTATTTTTGACGCAGCGTATAGATCCTATATTCGCGATGATGCGCTCCCCAAGAGTATTTATGAGATTTCTGGTGCAGAAGAGGTTGCAATTGAAACAAATTCCTTTTCCAAATCTGCTGGGTTTACGGGTGTACGGCTTGGGTGGACTGTGGTTCCAAGAACGCTCAAATATGCAGATGGGGCGTCTGTGCATCAAGATTGGAAGCGTCTTATAGCAACTTTATTTAATGGCGCATCGATTATTGCTCAGAAGGGAGGGATTGTAGCTCTTCAACAAGAGGGGCATCTTTCTACCACTACTTGGATTGATCGTTATTTGGATAATGCACGCTTGATTAAACAGACATGGGAACAATTAGGATATCCGGTATATGGGGGGGAGCATGCACCTTATGTGTGGATTCAGTTTCCAGGGCGCAGTTCGTGGGATGTTTTTCAAACGCTTTTAGAGAAAGCTCATGTTATTACAACGCCGGGCTCTGGGTTTGGCCCTTCAGGGGAGGGCTTTTTACGCATGAGCGCTTATGGCGTGCCAGAAAATATTCATAGCGCAGTGGAAAGAATACAAAGAGCCTTTTCATGAAAAAGGCGCAGGGGTTATTCAATATATTTTTTGATCAGGGTCTTGTAGAGCATAATGGAGAGATGGAATCCATTTTTACACAGATTTTTCATAAGCATACCTGGGGGGGGATTTCTAGGTCTGGGACGGGATCTGATTGTGTACAAACAGCCTTTATTCAAAAAGAGCTGCCCCAACTATTTAAAAAATATGGATGTTCACGCATTGCGGATGCTCCTTGCGGTGATTTTTTTTGGATGCAGCATGTGCCTGTAGAATATTATTGTGGAGCTGATGTTGTAGAGCCCTTAATAGAGCAAAATAAGACTCTATATGCACATCAAAAGCGCCACTTTATTCACCTTGACATTACCAAAGAAGTATTGCCAGCTGTTGATTTGATCTTATGCCGAGACGCATTGGTGCATTTTTCTTATGGAGACATTGGTAATGCTATTTTTAGATTTAAGCAAAGTGGCTCTACCTATCTTCTCACAACATCCTATACAGGATCGCATCACAAAGATCTCAATATCCCCATGAGTACGGGCGGGTGGCGTCCCTTAAACCTTTGTAAAGAGCCTTTTTGCTTTCCAGATCCCTTAGAAATTATATGTGAGCATAGTACAGAAAACCCTTTGCATGCCGATAAGAGCCTGTTTTTGTGGAGACTTGCAGATATTTTTTAGGATTAGACCTCTTGCGTAATTATGCAAGAGGTCTAATGAAGTTTCGAAAGAGGTCTATTAAATGGAGCATGTTTTAAAAATCAAAGTTATTCCTAAAGCCTCAAAAAATGAGATTGTAGGATACAAAGAAGACGTGCTGCGCGTGCGACTCGTGGCAGTCCCTGAAAAAGGTAAGGCCAATGAGGCCTTGATCACTTTTTTAGCCAAAAGCTGGCACCTGCCCAAATCCGCATTTTCAATTCTATCCGGTGAGACCTCCAGAAACAAAACAGTACGTATAGAAGGAATGATCCCAATTCATACCAAACACGAAAAATAAATTAGACCTCTTGCATAATTCGCTTTGCTTGGTAACGCTTGTGATTTTTGAGCAGCGTGCTATTTTTGTGTGGGCCAGCACTGCGCGTAGGAAAAATCAAATTCGTCTTGGAAGCCGATATGTTCCTTTTTGGGGCGGAGCCTAGTGCCATGTGCAGCTTGCAAGTCTATAGAGTGCATCTCTTCTGCAGAGAGCATAAAATCATAAATATCTTGATTGCTTTGTATATGTTCTGGGTTTGAGCTATTGGGGATTGGAATGCAACCATGCTGTACGATCCATTTAAGAGCGATTTGTGTTGCTGTTTTGCTATGACGCTCTCCGATCACCTTTAGTAAAGGGTCTTCTTTGATGGCTCCACGCCCCAAAGGGGACCATGCTTGCATGCCGATGCCGTGGGTTTTGCAAAACGTAAGAAGGTGTGGATCGAAAAAGTGTGCATGCATCTCCGTTTGAACCCACGTAATGGGGATTTGACATTCTAGAGCCCTTTGTAGATGCGAGGTTGTAACATTACTAAGACCAATATGGCGAATTTTTTTCTCACATCTTAATGTATCCATTGCCCCCAGCGTTTCTTCGATTGGCACTTGGCTATTGGGCCAGTGCACAAGGTAGGCATCAAGATAATCTACCTCCAGTTGCTTTAGAGTTGCTGTAACATCATCGTATACGGAGCATGTTGTTTGCTTGTCGTGCCATACTTTAGAAATAAGATAGAATAGATCTCTTGGCTTGTTGTGTAGCGCTTTTGCAATTGCATCAAAATTTTTATATCTTGTTGCTGTATCGATGATCCGATAGCCTCGGGTTATAGCTTCCATAACAGCCTCTTGACAGGTTTTTCCTGTAAGGGGATAGGTTCCAAAGCCAACAGCAGGATACAGTTTTTTCTCTATCTGACATATTCCGGTTTGTGGGTCTATAGAAGGTGTAGGCATAATTTATAGATAGTTCCTTAATACAGCACATAATTTCATATTGGCGCAGCGTGAAAGCTGTCGCTTAATCGATGCCTTGACAGACTTAAATATGATCTTATTTATTGTGATTTGTGTTATTTGTTTCATATGAATCTGTTTTCGTTGTTGTATCCCATACGATCAGTAGGTTGCCTGGATATGTCTGAACAGGTTCTTGATAAATTTTAGGATTTTTTCCGCTTTGTTTTAGCAAAGACACAAATTCTTGAGGGGATAGAGAATCTAAACCAAATACGCTACTTGCGATTTGATTATAAATCATATAACCTCTTAGGCTTTTTTTGATCACCCTATTGAAATAGTCTAATTGTGTTTCTCTCGTGCATTCAGAAAAGGCGTAGTTGCTAATGACAAGGTCAATATTTTCTTCGGTAATATTTTGATCGAGAGGAAGGCACGTTGCATTATTAACACAGAGCGCAGTTAAAACCTTGTCGATTACAAGAGAAACTTCTGGTAGATCGTAAATGTAGTAGTGGGAAAAGGATACTAGTTGGGATAGGATATAGCACTGACCGCCAAAACCAGCGCCTATTTCTACTACAGTTGGATGATCTGGAAGGGTAAATAGATGTTCCATTTGCTGTGCGATGACAATATAGCGCAGCGTGGTTGCGGAAAACATTCCTATTCCTGGATAACTTGTCTTTACAGGGGCTCCAATATGATCTAATTTTTCAAAGATAGAGAACTTATTCCATATTGTTTTGGAGGCGTGGGCCCAAAGGTAGTCTGCAAATTCTTTGCCCCCGCCAGTTTCTACGATGTGGGTGTAGGCATCAAGAGAGCGAAAGTGTTCAAAATACCAGGGGTCATTTGCAATTTTTACGCACGCTTCTTTGTAAGTGTTATCAAAGCTGCTAATGCTTTCTGAGGGGGTTGCGTGTGCACATAGAGAAGTGAAAAATAGGTGAGAAAACAGACTAGCAAAAAGGCACTTTTTCATCGTAAGCTCCAAGAAGTATTTCTCCAAGGTAGCAGCTCGGTTGGATATGCATCTAGAAATTTTTTCTGTTTTTTGGAACTAAGACGCGAAGTGATTGGGGATCAATTGTGACCTTGATTTTATTTTCACAGATGATCGGTTCCCCATCAATGTGCGCTTGCATGTGTGGGTGTTGAATTATAAGTTCTTTAAACGGGTAGCTTTCGACATGTTGCGAACGATTAAGAGTGCCCTGCCCAAATCTGGAGAGGATTTTTGGAATTGCGTATAGTGGGATGTCATCTATGATAACTAAATCAAGGTAGCCATCAGATATGTGTGCTTGTGGAGCGATAGTAAAATTGTTTCCATATTGCGAGCTGTTTGCAAATGAAAGTATAAATGCTTTTCTAGTTATTTGTTTCCCGTCAATTGTAATTAAATAAGATTGTGGTGTGTATAAAGGAAACTCTTTAGAGGCAACCTGGAAATAAGAAAAAAAACCTCGATTTCCAAAGAGAGCAAATTTGTGAGCGATATGAGCGTCAAATCCTATGCCAGCTACCCCTAAAAATGGTTTTTCATTAATCTTGGCCGTATCAATCACGATAGGGTGGCCGTAGTTTAGCGCTTTGATCCCTTTTGTGAGTCCAACTGGAATGCCCAAATGTCTTGCTAGTCCATTTCCCGATCCGACCGGAATAATCGCTAAAATAGCTTGTGAATGAATTAACGCTCTGCCCACTTCGTTTACAGTGCCATCTCCGCCTACCGCAGCTATAATGTCGGCAGAATGCATGGCTTGCTTGGCTAGTTGGGAAGCGTGGTTGGCATATTGTGTATACACGATTGTATAGTCAAACTGATTGGAATCTAGGTTCGTTTCTATAACGTTTTTAACGTCAATCCCCTTTAGTTCGTGTGATATAGGATTGATGATGAATACAATTCGTTTTTTTTCCGTTGGACCGCCGAACAAACATGCGGGTGCATAAGATAAAATAAACAAAATTGATGCTGTAATAAATTTTCTGTTCATAATTTAAAAACTAAATGCGTTTGAACAGAATATATGGTTTTTGTTATTTTTTTACAAATCGCAATGAGGTTTTTAATACTTAATTTAAAAATATTTTTATTTTTTTTGTTCATCCCATTTATTGGGTATGCCGATCAAGAAAAGAGATTTTCTTTGTACTACGTAAAATTGGGCGGGGCGCACTCTGCTGATTCTTCTTCTGGATTTTTGCCAGAGTTTGGATTGGGCGTTCGATTTCAGCAGGATAAATATGGATTTGATCTATCAACAAATCTTGGCTCTGCAATCTTTGTTAACGATCTGTCTTTGAAAGGGGTGTTTTTATTTTATCCTTGGCCAAAATCTCAATATCAGCTCTATTTTGGTGCAGGTCCTTCTGTAGGCTATCATCTAGTTTCTGTGCCCATGGGGCAACCTTTTGGGGGATCAACAACGAAATGTCAGCAGCTTTTTTTAGAAGGGTTTTTAGGGTGTGAATTTCGTAGAACGCATCGTTGTAAAACGTTTTTCCAGATGGAGTTGTCTCAGCCAGTCGTTGTTTTGAGTGGTCATAAGCACTATAGCAAACCAGGTGTTGCCTTAACTGGAGGGATTGGATTTTAATTACTCATGAGTCTATCCGCAAATTAGGAGCGTGTTCAAAAACTACTAAGTCGGAAGAACTAAAATAACAGGATGGTAGGATGGTAGGATGGACAGGATAGATAAATTTACTGAGGTTCACCCGCTGGAAACGGGAGTAGGAAGGGCAGGGGCTCTTTTTCTTTGCGAACAAAATGATCGGGATGATGCAATCTCTTGTATTCAAGCCTATGGTTCCCAAAATTTACAAGCAGCCCGACTGCTTTATCTGCCGCTTTCAGATAGTTGATTAATTGCGCTTGATGCTCAGGAATTAAAGCTGTC
>CAMFJP010000021.1 GCA_945957075.1 uncultured Chlamydiae bacterium | reverse complement strand
GACATGTCTCTATAAGCCAGCTACAAGCCTTCTGATCTCTTTTCTTTTTTTTATACTCATGTTACGCGTCAGAGCCTGCGGCTGCGTAACATGAGTACATAACAAACTAAACTTTGGTCATACCAAACGCTAATGCAAAAGAGTCTGCCTTGAAGAAATCGTCATGGAGGCTCCTGTAATCGGATGGGGGAATGTGATGTCCGTATGGATCAATGCAATCCCCTCCCTCCAATAGGCCGTACTGCCATATTTCGCATCCCCTGCGATCGGAGAGCCTATAGCCGCCAGCTGGGCACGAATTTGATGGTAGCGCCCCGTAAAGAGCTCTACACTTACAACATTATCTTGAGCCTTGTAAAATAACGTAGCTTTTTTTCCGCTAGAATGAATAAAAGCCTTATGGTCCCCATGAACAAGATAATGCTCTAAAAAAGCCTCTTTTTTTGCAGGCGAGGGATCTACAACACATCTATAGTGCTTTTTAATTAAACGCTCTCGCATTGCAATATTAAGACGGGATAGAGCTTTACTAGTCCTTGCAAACACAACAACCCCAAGGGCCGGCCTATCCAACCTATGAATCGGGTGCAAGAACACGGCCCCTGGCTTATTAAACTCCACCTTCACCCACTGCTTTGCCATCTCTTCCAGCTCCGGCTGCGTTGTAACCATAGGAGGTTTATCAACAACAAGCAGATGATTATCACAAAACAACACCTCCACTAAAAGCCCCTTTGCCTAAGAGCTTCATACAAAAGAAGAGAAGTTGCCGTTGCTACATTCAAAGAGTCTGCAATGCCACACATCGGGATTCGCACCTGAATATCTGCTCTATCCATCCACGCCTTAGAAAGACCGTACTGTTCTGTGCCAACTACAATAGCAATAGGACCTCTTAAAGAAGCCTCTGTAAACAAAACATCCGCATGCGGCGTTGCAGCCACAACAGACACGCCATGCATTTTAAGCCATAAGAGAGCCTCTTCTGTCCCGGTTTCTATAACAGGAAGCGAAAACAAAGTCCCTGTACTTGCCCGAACAACATTTGGATTATAGATATCTGTACATCTATCACACACAATGACCCCAGAGGCTCCAGCGGCATCAGCAGAACGCAGCATCGTTCCCAAATTCCCCGGCTTTTCAATGGCCTCTGCAACAAGAAAGCAAGAAGAGGAAGTCACCTGTAACACATCAAGAGATGTATCCATTTTATGCGCAATCGCAAGCAAGCCATCTGGCCTATCGCGATAAGAGATCTTTGCAAATATTTCTTTGGAACAAAACACAACTTTAACCCCAGAGCTTTCAATCTCTTGAATCAAAGCATTTTCATTGCTTCCTAAAAACCATTCTGGGGAGACGAGTAATGTATGTAGTCCAACAGCGGCCGCTCTAGCACGGATACATTCTCTATACCCCTCTATAAGAAATAAAGAAGAACTATCCCGCTCTCGGCGCTCTCTAAGAGCCACAACCTGCTTAACCAGAGGATTTTGCTTACTTGTAATGCCAGCGTGCATATACTCCGCAAGGTATCGAAATTGGGCCTGGAAGCTGAAGCTCCCCATGATCTACCCTTCCATCTCGAAGATGCTCTTTAACAAGGTGACTTAGAGTGATAGGGCTAACTCCTGGCGTGTGAGCCGAAACAAGAAAAAATAGAGCATCTTCACTAAGAAGGCGAGCACATAACTCTAAAAGGCCCGGAAGATCTCTTTCTAATTTAAACACCTCTCCTTTAGCCCCTCTTCCAAAACTTGGGGGGTCTAAAATAATTCCCTCATAGCGCTTAGAGCGCTTAATCTCCCGCTTCAAAAACTTATGCACATCATCTACAATCCAACGGATCGGAGCCTGCTCAAGATGATTTAAACGCGCATTCTCACGCGCCCATGCAACCATACCCTGAGAGCTATCGACATGACATACACGAGCTCCCGCCTTTGCCATTGCAAGCGAAGCTCCCCCAGAGTAAGCAAAAAGATTTAGAACCTCCACGGGCTTTTTTCGCTCTTGAATGGCTTGAGCAGCAAACGTCCACAGCTCTGCATGCTCTGGAAATACACCAAGGTGACCGAAGTCGGTAGGAGAAATTTGAAAACGAACCCCCTGATGCCCCATAGTCCAGAGACCTGGAAAAGACTTATACTTCTGCCAACCATCCTCTCTAGAAAAGCAGGCGTGCGCCCTCTCTCTCCACTCTAGGGGCGTAAGCCGTGGAGACCACAAAGCTTGGCTACAGGGACGAATCAGAATATAATCTCCAAACTGCTCAAGCTTTCTTAAGTTTCCACTATCGAGCAGCGTATATTCATTTTTCATAAAAAATTCTTTTACCTTCCGAGAAAGTATATATATTCCACGATATAAAGACAATCTGTATACTCTTAGCTTATGAAAGAAGATATTGAACACGCCATTTGCCAAGGCATTCTAGCCATAGAGTCGATGCGCTCTAAAGAAGCCATTGCCTTTATAGAAAAAACTTCCATGCAACTTGCGATGTGCTTCCGAAAGGGGGGCAAGGTCCTTGTTGCCGGAAATGGGGGAAGTCTTTGCGATGCCATGCATTTTGCAGAGGAATTAACAGGACAATTTCGCCACCCGCGCAAAGCCCTACCAGCGATCGCTCTTTCAGATCCAGGACACCTCACCTGCACTGCCAATGACATGGGTTACGAGCACGTCTTTGCAAGAGCTATCGAAGCACTTGGCAAGCCAGAAGATATCTTTATTGCACTCTCTACAAGCGGGAACTCCCCAAATCTCTTAGCCGCCTGCAAAGCAGCGCATGCCCAAGGCCTATCCACGATCTCCTTTCTCGGGAAAAAGGGAGGCAAACTCAAAGGCCGTTGCCATCTGGAATGGATCGTCGATGACTTCCCCTTTTCCGATCGCATTCAAGAGGCTCATATGACAGCCATGCACATTATCGTGCAAATGGTGGAAAAGGAACTTTTTGGGATTTAGCATGCACATAGAAACTATATGGCGCTCTTTACAAACGCGCGGCGACATCCCCATTTTAGCTCCGTTTAGCTTTTTATATGGCATACTCATCCGTCTGCACCATTTCGTCTATACCAATGGGTGGCGCCACAGCAAAAAACTCCCGATACCTGTAATCAGCATCGGAAACATCACAGCTGGAGGATGCGGAAAAACCCCTTTTACACATATGCTAGCGCGCCTGCTTGCTGAAAAAAATCAAGTCGCTATCCTCTCTAGAGGATACAGAGCTACAAAAAAACATAAAGATCCCTTTTTAGCTAAAGATCCAACTAGTGGCGATGAAGCCTATCTACTTAAAAGCAAACTACCCCAAGTACAGGTTTGGGTAGGAAAAAACAGAGCGAAGGCCGCAGAAAGGGCTCAAAATGCTGGCGCCACAATCATTCTGCTCGATGATGGCATGCAGCAAAAAAGCCTTGCAAAAGATGTAAATATCGTCCTCGTTGACGCGAAAGAGCCTTTAAACCACCTGCTTCCAAGAGGCAGCTTGCGCGACTTCCCCAAACAACTTGAAAACGCCGACCTGCTAGTCATTACCCATGCAAATACAGAACCCCTTTTCGAAAGCATAAAAACCACGCTAAGAAAATATTCTAAGGCGCCTTTTGTGCGCGTATCCATGGCTGCTCATGCCGATATAGACCTTTCTGGAAAACGCATTGGCGCTTTTTGTGGCATTGCAAAGCCCCATCATTTTTTTCATATGCTCTCTTCTTTAGGTGCTCATCTTGTGCATACCACCATAGCCCCAGACCACAAGCTCCCACCTCTTGAACTTTTTGCGAAACAAAGCCTCGATTTAGGCGCAACCCACCTTGTATGCACAGAAAAAGATCGCATAAAAATCCCTTCTGATTTAAAACTGCCTTTGCCCCTTGTCACTCTTTCGATAGACATGCAGGTTACAGAGGGGCAACTAGCATTAGACACCCTTATACATAGATACACACATGGATAAAGAGACAACAATTACCCTACCCAAGCTTGGAGAAAGCATCGTTTCTGCAACAATTGTACGTTGGTTTAAAAAAGAAGGCGACCCCATTCTCCTTGACGAAGCACTTTTAGAGGTCTCAACAGATAAAGTCAGTAGCGAAATTCCTTCCCCCGTTTCCGGCGTTCTAACAAAAATTTTAGCTCTGCCAGACCAAGAAATTGACGTAGGAGCCCCACTAGCGATCATTCGCACACAAGCAGCATCGACCCCTGCCCCACAAGCACCAGAAAAACGCACAACAACCGCTACCTCTTCCGACCAATCTTCTGTCTTTTCCCCAGCCCTTTTGCACCTTGCAAAAGAGGCCGGACTCTCCCTCCAGGACCTAGATTCCATTCCTCGTACAGGCGAGGGCGGAAGGCTAACAAAAAAAGACCTAGAGAACTATCTATCCCAGAAAAAATCCCCACAAGATGGAAAAGAACGCATTAAAATGAGCCCGATGCGCAAAGCCATTGCAGACAATATGGTGCGCTCTTTCTACACAGCCCCACACGCCACATTAATTACAGAAATCGATGTCACAACACTTATTAAATCGATCGATGAACACAAAGAGGCATTTTTTGCAAAACACGGCGCAAAATTAACAATCACAAGCGTCATCGCACAATCCATTGCCCTTTCGCTACAAAGCTACCCCCTCCTTAACGCCTCTATAGATCAAGACAGCTTTGTATTACACCGCAGCGTCAATCTTGGCATTGCAGTAAGCATAGATCAAGGTGTACTTGTTCCCGTTATTAAAAATTGCCACCTAATTTCCCTTGGCGACATTGCGAATGCAATCTACTCTCTATCGACAAAGGCCCGTGCGGGCGCTCTCTCTCCAGAGGAAATGGGCGAGGGCACCATCACCCTCACCAATTTCGGCATGTCAGGCGTAAAAATCGGCATCCCCATCATCCGCTATCCAGAAGTCGCCATCGTCGCCATTGGAGCTACACACAAAAAGGTGATTCCTTTAGAAAATGACACCCTGGCGGTCCACTCATTCATCAACGTCTCCTTAACCTTTGACCACAGAGTACTCGACGGCATGTACGGCTGCGCGTTTTTAAACCACCTACAGCACCAGCTAGAATACCCCTCAATACCGCTAACCTAACTGCCATGATAAAATTCATAATAGACTAAAGAAGTAGCTGGCTTATAGAGACATGTCTCTATAAGCCAGCTACAAGCCTTTTGCTCTCTTTTCTTTTTTTTGCGTAACATGAGTGATTCATCGTGGGTGATGTCCATGATCGTTAAAATCATCTCCCATTTCTTTTTTTAGATTTTTTTGGAAGTGCAACGTCGAGGCAACATGAGTTGCTGAAATTATACCATTTACCAAAAATAAGTTTTAGTTCTGCAAGGAAGCTACGTAGATTTTTTGTTTGGAGAGAGTGACCATCGCTGATTAGCCAGGGACGAGCGAAGACAAAAAATGTGCTGCAGAGGTGACGTAGCAAAACTAAACTTACTCACTCATGTTACGCAGCCGCAGGCTCTGCCGCGTAACATGAGTAAACTTATTTTTCATAAATGGTATTAGATACCAAAATTTTATTGACGACTTCCTGTTCTCGTCATAAGCTCAACTAAATCTTTTATGATGTTATGGAGCTTACATGCGCATATTTAAATTCTTGACGTGCCTTCTTCTTTTAGCTACTACGCCGGCTATGCTTTTGTATCCTCAACATCCTGCAACTTACAACATTTCACATGTGCAACAGGTGAATCATGAAGTCAAGAGCGCAGAACAAAATTATATTTTATCTTATGACGACATCATTTATTTGTTAGATGAAATTGAATCTGGGTCCTTGGAAAATAAATGCACCCCTGAAATGTTGGAAAAAATAAAGCATTTTATTGCTTTTTTAGCAAAAGAGGGGGCTTTACCAGATGATTCCGAAGAAAGCTTATCTTTAGACAACGATATACAATGTCTTCTGAATGGGGAAGAGAGCTTTTATCAAGATGCTCTTTCTTTTATTAAACCTGCTGATCTCCAATACATGATTATTCCTGCCATACTGCATGAACATGGTGAAGTCCTTCTTTGTAAAAGTTGGCTTAAAAAACAATGGAAGCATGTTACACATTTTACAAAAAAACATAAAAAAGCATTGCTTATTGGTGCAGCTATTGTAGTGGGGGCAGCTATTGTTGTTGCAGCTGTTGCAGTAGCAGCTGCGGCTGTCGGCACAGCCGGTGCTGTCTCTGGAATAGCGGAATCTCAAAACAAGCCAGAAGAAAAAAACGATCAAGAGGATTTTTCTGCGCCAGTTGTGACAGATATACCTTCTAAAATCACAACAACACATGAAGCTCCTATATTGAAAGCTGCTGTTGATAATCAAATCGCTTTTTTTAAGGAAAACATCATACAAAATCAGTTTTTTCAACTTGCAACTCCAAAAGGAGAGCAGGGTCTTCCTTGGCAAGAGAACGCAAGAGTGTTAGGGTCTTTATTTGCTCATGACAGCTATAATGAACTGCAGGGGCAGCTTCCCTATTACCCAATGCTTGCCAAAGAGGCGCAAGAGATTAAAGAAAAATACAGCTTTGCAAGTCCAGGACAAAATACTGTAATCGGGCACTCTGAAATCGATCGAAAATTCGCAACCAACTACAGCTATTTATACTCAGATCCATTTCAGGAACTAGATTTTAACACCCTTTCTTATCAGGTACGAGGGGAACTTGCGTTGTCATTAGGATATTATGATCAGGCAGTTCAAGATCTTGGAAAAACAATTGAGCTTCATCCAAATAATCCTATTCCTTACCTAAAAAGGGGTATCGCTAATTTTGGATTAGGGAACTATGAACATTCTTTAGAAGATTATAAGCAATTTGTCGCTCAATCTCAAAAAACAAACTCACTATCTATTCCTGAATTTAGTTTTGGTTTTGCAAAAGGATTGCCGAAAGGCGTCTACGAATCTGGAGAAGGCCTTTTTCTATTTATGGTGGATTTTGTAAAACACCCCGTTCAGACGTCAGAACAAATTATTGACGCTGTATCAACATTGGTGAATTTGATACGAGAGGATGAGTGGGACTCACTTGCTGAGATACTGTGTCCTGAAGTACATCATTTAGTACTAGAGTGGGACAATTTGTCATCAGAAATGAAAGGAGAGTTAGCTGGATATGCTTTAGGAAAGCATGGAGCAGATATTTTAGCTCCGGGAGCTCTTACAAAGCTTGCTAGCAAGAGTATAAAAAGCGCTCAAGAGCTGATTGCGATATCTAAACATTTTCAAGTTGCTCAGGAAATTCTTTTTCTTGAGACAGCAGTAGAGATTGGTAATGCATCTCAAGTTGCAGAAGTTGTGAGATCTGGTCAAACTATGATGTTATTAGGGGAAGATATAGGGCTTCAGTCTCATGAAATAGCTAAGCTAAAACAAGTTGGGCTTTTAGAAAGCACTATTAATAGTGGGTTAGAAAATTTAGTATCTGCGTCAGAAAGTGATGTCCTTCGGGGTGCAATTGCGCAAAATAAACATGTAAAAATGGTTATAGATTATTTAGACAAGCCTGCAAAAGAAATACAAAAGGGAATTAGTAGCTATGAAAAACAAATAGCCATTCATAAAGACAAGATAGCTAATCCAACAAAATATTATTCGGAATGGTACAAATTAGATGAAAGACAACGTAGTGCGCTAATTAGTAAAAAATGGCCAACAGAAATCCAAATGTATGAGGATCAAAAAAGCATTTTGCAATCTATTTTGAATGAAAGAGTATGCCATGAGTAAAAAAGAGCATCTTATTGCTGTAATAGAAGTGTTAAAAGAATTGGCAAAAAACACAGCAATTAAAAACAAAAACAACCCAGTTAACTCCGATTACGTAAATGGGATGTTGCTTGGGTACTATTCAATTATTAATCTTTTTAAACATCAAGCTTTTGTATTTTGTGTCGATCAAAAAGAATTGGGGTTAGCAGATATAAATCCTGATATAGATTTGCTAGGTCTTAATAGAAATATCGATGTGGATTTTGGAGAAGGAAATTGGAAAACTGAAATTTTAAGTGAAGAAAAAATACAATCTTATTTGATTGATTTATTAACGCTATTAAAAGACCAAGCCGCTGCAACAAAAAAAGAATTTAATGATGAGAATTCTGACTTTAAAAAGGGCGAGTTAATGGCATATTTTTTTTTATTTTATATTTTAAAAAACTGGGCTGTTTTTTTTGACTTAAAGGAAGAATTACTTAATGAGCAAGAAGACTTGTCTGAGTGTGAAAAAATTGAATTAAAGTGGTTGGCAGATTCTATTAAAAAGAGAATGCAAGATGGGTAATACCAAACATGGAAAATAAATTCACTCATGTTATGCGGCAGAGCCAACGGCTACGTAACATGAGTGAATAATTAATTCATGTTACACGAAAAAAAAAGAGAGCAAAAGGCTTGTAGCTGGCTTATAGAGACATGTCGGGGACAAGTCCTCCGGCATGTCTCTATAAGCCAGCTACAAGCCTTTTGCTCTCTTTTCTTTTTTTATACTCATGTGCATAACATGAGTGATATAAGACGTAGCTTTGGGGAGTTAAAACATGAAATTATTTTCTACGTTTAGCATTATGCGCGCCAAAGAAAAAACGATAATTCTTTTTTAGAAAAGAGTGAATCTTTCCGGTAACGCCTGTTTCTTTTCGCTGTGGGCTGTGATTATGTTGATATCGTCTATTGTTAGGTCTGTGTAGGGTAGTGGGTTTTTTATGGGGTTGTCTTTGCTGTCGCAAAAAATCGCTTACATAACTAGGAGCCTGGGCTTCAGCTAGCCGTCTATTATACATTGGGTTGTTAAGGTTATATATACGTTTTATTGCTTCTGCAGATGGAGATGAGGTTGGCAGTCTTCTCCATGGTCCATACCCTGGAGCTGGGGTGGGATGGCCTAGTGGCAAAGGATCGCATGCATACTTAGGAGCCTGGTCTTCAGCTAGCCATCTATTATACATCGGGCTGTTAAATTTCGCTATACGGTCTATTTCTTCTTGAGATGGAGATGGGGTTGGCAGCCTTCTCCATGGTCCATACCCTGGAAGTGCAGGTGGGTATCCAAATGAAATACCGTGAGATATGATTAACTCCTAATAGTTATAAAAAGTTAGTAATATTATAGCATAAAAATGTTTTTTATAAATAAAAAAAACATTTTTATTATTTATAAATGCAAGACATTAATTGTTAATGTGTTAGTTAAAAACAGTCTTGATTTCGAGTTTTTCAGACTGTTAGACTTAAAAAATCGAAACCGGGGGTGTCAGCAGGGCATGTGAGAGGGATGTGGTTTTAGCGATAGGGGGTCGCCTTGGGGTTTTAGTCGCAGTTTATGATAGCCAAGGCCTGCGATCATGATGGCGTTGTCTGTAGAGAGTTCTTTTGATGGCCAGTAAATGGGGATGTGGAGTCCGCTTGAAGCGAAAAGGGCGCGCAGTCTTTGATTGCAGCTAACGCCACCTCCTATATAGAGAGCTTGTGGATTCGTGGCGATGGTCGCATGCAGGGTTTTTTCTACAATATCGCTGAGTGCTGTTTCCTGGAAAGAGGCTGCAAGATCTGCTTTTTCTTGTTCTGAAGAAGGGGGTGTTTTTTGGATGGCGTAGAGCACTTGGGTTTTTAGGCCGCTAAAAGAAAAATCAAGGGGTCTTCCTTTGACTTTACAGGCTTTAAAGCGATACTTTCTGGGATCTCCTTGCTGAGCTAACTTTTCTATTTTAGCTCCTGCTGGATAGGTCATTTTTAAAAGGACGCCGACTTTATCAAAGGCTTCGCCGATGGCATCATCAACGGTTGATCCTAAAAGGTGATAGATGCCAAACTCAGGGATGTGGACTAAAAAGGTGTGTCCCCCTGAAATGACAAGGCCAAGTGCTGGAAAAATAGGGTTGTGACAGGACATGATTGCAGCATAAAGATGCGCTTCTACATGGTTAACACCTATAAGAGGTAGGTTCCAGGAAAATGCAAGGGCCTTTGCATATTGTATGCCGACAAGAAGCGACCCAATGAGGCCAGGTCCTTCTGCAACGGCGATACATCCAATAGAGGAGATGTCGATGCCTTGGATGGCTTTATCTACAATATGGGGGATAACGTCCATATGTCTTCTTGAGGCGAGTTCTGGGAAAACACCTCCGTAGATGTCGTGCAGATCTTCTTGTGAAGCTAGGACGTGAGACAATACTTCCCTTCCCTGGCGGACAAGGGCGCAGGCCGTCTCATCGCATGTACTTTCTATTCCAAGAATAATCATAATTTTGGAGGCAGCATACCACAGGAGAGAATGAATTTAAAGGCCTCTTCTGTTGAGATGTCTAAGGATGTGATTTCTTTTTCTTCCATGAGGAGAATAAAGCCAGATAGGGGATGGGGGGCTGTGGGGACAAAAACGCTACAATTGATATTTAATTCTTTGTTTACAAAGTTTGGAGCTGTTTCTGAGGTGACAAATCCCATTGCTTTAGACTTGTCGTGGGGAAAGGGAACAAGAACTGGGCGCTTAAAGCTTTGGGTTCCTTGAGAGAAGAATGCTTTTGTAACTTCTGCAGATATTTTATAGATGGTTTTGACAAGAGGAATTTTTAAAAAAATTCTCTCTATCCATTGGATAACGGGGTCGAAAAATAGTCGTTTACAAAGGTATCCAAGTAGCAAAATACTAATGAGGAGGAGGAGTAAAGCGCCTATTTTGCTGATAATCAAAATAGCAATGGGGTTTGTTACATAATTGCTTAGCAGGTTTGTGACAAGGCCTACAAAGGGATCGGTTAGAAGGGTAAATAGGTAATAGATGACAATGAGGGTAAGCGTTGTGGGTAGCAGTGTAGCAAGACCTGTAATAAAATATTTTTTCATTGATGTTGTATTTTTGTAGGGGATTTGGGGGTGAGGAGGCCGCAAGAAACGATGTATTTGATAGCATCCTCTACGCTAATATCTAGTGGAATGAGATCTTCTTTTTTGACTAGGACAAGAAACCCTGTTGTCGGATTTGGGGTTGTTAGAATAAGAACGGAGGTGAGGGGCGCGCTGCAAGAGCTGCTGGGAGGGGATCCAGAAATAAGGGCTATCGCATAAATGCCGGGGCGAGGAAAGGGTACGAGGGCTACTTGTGTAAATGCGGATCTTTCTGTGTTTGTAAAGGTTTTTAAAACATCTCTTGTTGTGTTGTAAAGAGCACCGATAAAGGGAATGCGTTGAAAGAGTTTATCGCTTGCGCGCAGTAGCGTATGTACAAAAAACCAGCGGGTAAGGGCTCCAAGTGTTAGGGTGAATAGGAATAAGAAAAGAAGGATGAGGATTTTGCTGCTATATAATAGAACTTGCTGCTTGGAAAGAAAAAGGACGCCACGTTGGACAAAGTGTACGTTATCAAGAAAATGGGCTACCATTTCTACGAAGGGCTCTGTTAAAAGGTCTATAACAAAGCGAAGAATGCTTATTGTGATCGCAAGGGGCAACAAAATCACAAGTCCTGTAATGAAATATTTCTTCACTTTTTTTTCCTTGAGGTGTTCAGCGCCCATTTTGTTTCTAAAAAAATGCAGTCAATGGAGAGTAATTTGATTTCGATTTTATCCCCTGCGTAGTAGCGTTTACCGCTACTGCGTCCTCTCAGCGACTGGGTCGATGTCGAAAAGACAAAAAAATCTTCTTCTAGTTCTGAGACGTGTAAAAAGCCTTCAACAAAAAAGTGATCAAGTTCAAAAGAGAGGCCGTACGGTTTAATCCGTGTGACTGTTGCTGTGTAGGTCTGGTGGGGGTGGTTTTCAGCATATGAGGATAAAAATCGGAGTTTTTTTAGTAACTTAACGGATGCTTCGGCTCGAAAGCTGATGCGTTCTTTTTCCGAACATTTTGTTGCGATCGTTTGAGGATTTATTGGTGTGGTTGTGGTTTCAAATAAAAGACGTTGAATGACAAGATCGATGTATCTGCGGATGGGGCTTGTGAAATGGGTATAATGCTCTAAGGCAAGTCCATAGTGCCCAACGTTATGTGCAGAGTAGCTTGCCAGGCGCATACTACGGATAAAGGCTGTTGTTAATTGTTGCGCTAAGTGAGTGTCTTTGGCAGCTTCAAATAGGTTTTGAATGTCTTTTACTTTTGGGGGGTCTGCTAATGTAAATCCAAGCGATCTTGCAAAGGTGAAAAAATCTTCTTTATTGTCTTCGGATGGGGCTTCATGGATGCGATAAATAAGGGGTTTGCCCTGCCTAGCAAGCTCTTGTGCAACCACCTCATTTGCTTTAAGCATGCACTCTTCTACAAGTTGATGCGCGATGTCATAGGGGATGACTTCGATTTTTTGGGGGACGCCTTTGTCATCGACAATAAGAGCGATTTCTGGGCAGGAGAGATCGACAGAGCCCCGTTCTGCCCGTTTTTTCTTGAGTAGCTGGCAGAGTAAGCTTAGGTCTTTTAAAAGGGGTGCATGTACCGATTTTTTTTTACCATCGATGATTTTATAGGCTTCTTCATAGGTAAAGCGTTTTGCGCTTTTAATAAAAGAACGCACAATGCGGGACTTTTGGAGGTTGCCTTTTTTATCAAAATCCATAAAGGCAGAGGTTGTCAAACGTATGACCTGAGGTCTTAGACTGCATAGATTTTCTGATAGTTCCTTAGGTAGCATGGGAAGGCAATGGCCTGGAAAATAGGTGGAATTGCAGCGCGTGTAGGCAGCTACATCTAAAGCGGATCCCTCTTTGACATAATGCGCAACATCTGCAATGTGCACGCCGAGTCTATAACCTCCAGAGGGTGTTTTTTCTAAGGAGAGGGCATCGTCGAAATCTTTTGCCGTTTCTGGATCAATGGTAAGGCATGTGATCGTGGTAAGATCTTCCCTATTGTCACAGGAGCGTTTGGATACTTTAGATCCGAAGGCAAGCGCTTCCTGGATCGCCTCTTGAGTGAAGGTATTTGGTAAATCGAATTCTTCAATTGCGCAGCGCACATCGCAGGAGGGGTCGTAAATCGAGCCCATTACATGGGAGAGCGTGCCTTCTGTTTCTTGTTTGGTATCACCCCATTTTACTACATGAAGGATGATGCGATCGCCAATGGATAGCTGCCCTTTTTCTTCAGAAAAGATGCGTACTGTGCGTGTAGAGCCTAGGATGGGAACATAGGCGAGCGCCTCTTTTGCGTTGATTTGTTCATAAATTGTTCCGGCTAGATGAGTTCTTCCTCTTTCTAAAATACCGGCAACTTTTCCCTCTGGACCTTTTTCAGAGGGAGGGCCTTGTGAGATTTCTACTTCAACAAGGTCGCCATCGACAGCATCTGCAATGCAGTGCTTGGGGATGAAGATGTCTTGACTGCATTGTGTTTGGTGCAGGGGAATGAGAAAGCCAAAGCCTCTTGGGTGTACGCGCAGTGTCCCTTGAATGTATTCTATATTATTTTTTTTTCGGTTACGTTTCATGATCTAAGCTCTCTTCCACTGTAGATAGAGCGCGGACTTCTAGTTGCGACTCTGCGATGAGAATGTGTTTTCCGCCGACCGAAATTAAATAGAGCATGGATTTTTGGCTAAGGGGGCGTTTTTCTAAAATTTGAATTTTGCGCGAGGTTCCTCCTCCCATCCACTTTGCTCTCGAAAGACGCTTTAGTGACCACACGGCTAAAAAAATAAAAACAATCAGAACACCCAACGTGATTAGCATTTTTACAAGAGCATGTTCATAAGAAAAGGTGGCGGGTGCTATCTCTTGATGCACAGGTGGCGCATTTTCTATGGTGTCAGCAAGGAGTGTGAGAAAAAAGTACATAAT
>CAMFJP010000020.1 GCA_945957075.1 uncultured Chlamydiae bacterium | reverse complement strand
TTATTCCCCCAGAGGACAAAGAAAAAGAAGAATTAGTCACTATTTTGCGTGAAACTTACGAAGAAGCCGAAGCTATTGTAGAAAAAGAAAAACGCTCTATGTGATTTGGTGGTGGGATATTGTTTTTGGGTTTGAGGGCAGAGACGCCGCTCTCATACCCCATTCTGTGCTGAATTAGATATAGGCCTACAGCACAAAATAGGATGTCAGAGCGGCGTCTCTGCCCTCAAACCCAAAAACAATCCCACCACCAAATCACATATGCTAAAAAAGAGAGAGGGACAAGAGGCTCCACTTGCGTAAAAGAGCGTCGTAAGCTCCTTTTTTGTGCATGGTTTTTAGCTCTTCGTCAAATGCTGTACGCAGTACATCCGCGTGACCTTTTAAAGTAACAAGACGGAGCCCCTCTTGATTCAAAGGAGGCGTTACAATAAAGAGTTTGTCCTTGTAAAGATCAAGACAGTACCCCTCAGCAATAAGAACTGGGATCAAAGCTCCATCTACTTTGCCGGAAGCGACATCTTGTAAGACCTGAGCTACCATGTCATAAGAGCGCACTATCACCTTAGCATACCCCTCTAAAAGTGCAGCGTAGCTTAAGTCTGCCGGCACAGCAATCTCTTTCCCAGCTAGAGAATCTTGATGTAAAAGTCCCATTGGGCGCGCCATAACCAAAACAGGACCGGTTAAAATATAAGGACTAGAAAAAGTGTACTGCTGCTCATAAAAAGAATGAGGAGATAAAGAGGACAAAACAGCGTCGCACTCCCTATTCTGCAAACCTAAAAGGATATTATCCCAATTTTTTTGCACGGTTTCCAACTTTAACTTGCCGCTTGCTGCCACATCCTGTAATAATTCGTAAGAGAAACCAAGAATTGCACTCTCTTTCCCAGGAGCCTCCAAGGGAAACCATGTAGGGTCTACGCCAATCACATAACGGGCCGGAGGAGGAGAGCTACAGCTAAAAAAAATTAGAAGGTAAAACAGTTTTACAAAATGCCATTTTCTCATAATAGAACTATGAATCCACAGCAGTTAATTGTCAATTTCGGCGGACCGAGAAATAAAGAAGAAATAGCTCCCTTTCTCGAAGAACTTTTAACAGACCCTCTTGTGATTGATACCCCACTACCAAAAAATCTACAACGCATCCTATTTAAAACAATCGCAAAAAAGCGTGCAGGTGCAGTCTATCACGACTACAAACTGATTGGGGGTTGTTCGCCTATTTACAACGAAACAGAATCGGTTGCCAAGCTACTCTCAATACAGCAAAAAGTGCTAACCTTCCATCGTTATCTTCCAGCTACGCACAAGGATTTTCTAGACTCTTTTCCAGAAGGCCCTATCGATGTTTTACCCCTATTTCCCCAGTTTAGCTATACAACAACAGGCAGCGCTGCAAAATGGTTACATACCCATCTAAAAAACCCTGATCGCTTACTATGGATAAAGTCTTATGCAACCCATCCAGCGTATCTTTTAGCTATGGCTCAAAACATTAAAGATTTTTTGCGTGCCCATGCTCTAGAAGAAGAAAAGATCTTTTTGCTTTTTTCAGCACATGGACTCCCGAAAAAATATGTGCAAAGAGGCGACCCCTATGAAAAAGAATGCACACGCTCTTATGAAGGCATCATGCAAAACTTTCCATGTACCCCCTCTCTTTTAGCCTACCAATCTAAATTTGGACCTGGAACATGGTTAAAGCCCTATACAAGTGAAGTCTGTGCACATATTCATCTGTGGAACCCAACAAAAGTGCCTGTTGTGGTCATTCCACTTAGCTTTACATCGGATCATGTGGAGACTTTGTTTGAAGTTGAATATAAATACCTGCCCCCCTTAAGGGCAGCTGGCCTTATTGCAAAGCGCTGTCCCGCGTTAGGAATGCGCCCCGATTGGATCGAGGCGCTATCTACCATCATGAGAACCTCTGATAAAATTCCCACATCATCCTTAATTAGGTAGATTTAGAGGGCTCCTTAGCAGAGCTAAGAGGACTTGGAGCAATCTTAATCCCAAGAATCTTACGACAAATCAGGTTCACAATTCCCTTCACATTATAAGTTTTAGAGCGCATCGCTTCAATCGCAACCTCCACCTGGCGATAAATCTCACCATCCAATGCCGCCGCAGCTTGTGTAGAAATACCTTCCCGTCCAGGTAGCCACTCAAGAGATGGCTTAAGCACAATCGGCATCATGGATTGATTTAACTGATATAACCCGTTCAAAATCGCGGACAACGTAGAAATATAAGGCTCTTCATTCCACATCTTCAAAAGCTCTCCAAGCTTATGCAACCTTCCATGAAGAATACTCTCTACCTTAGTCCCAATCATCCCCTTTTTCTTTGCAGCAAGAAAACTGTTTTGCAAATCTTTAAGTAGCTTTTCATGTTTCTGCAAAAGGGGAGTCATAAGGTCAATACCAGCGCCCATATTATAGACCTCAAGCAAATCATCATAAAGCAGACCCGACTCCTTTTTCAGATCCTCATTCAAGCGATTCGCTTGAGCCATCTCACGCGTTTTATTTAGATCTAACGCAGCCTCTGTCTCTTCCTTTAATAGTTTGTGGACAATGCGCCCCATCAAATGACTCACCTCTTCCTCTGTTTCCTTAAATTCTTGAGGATCCACTTGTGCACCTGATGAAAAGGATGCATTCACAACCCGCAGCGCATCTGCTGTTGTTTGCTGCAGCTTACTTGGAGCAATTAACGTTTCTATAGCATCTGCAACCTGAACAATCGCATTTTCTAAAACACGGCCGCGTACAAATATATCCTGCACACCATCAACCACCCGTTGTTTCACAGAAGGATGGAGATACATTTCTTTTAACTCATCTACAGAACGTGCAGCACTACGGGCCACAACACGTGCCGCCTGTGGAATCAATGACTTGAGATTATCTCTATAGACTGCAGTTACAGCCCCAGCATATGAAGCATCCCTTTCCTCTTCATGCTTTGGCTTATGTGGGTTATAATGATCTTCCAAAATCTGTAATAGCTGCTCCAACTGCTCTTTTAAAAGAGTATTTAAAGCGTGTGCATATCCGTTAAATTTAAGACCTTCAATACCAGTACTTACCACCGTCTCCACAATGGACAATCTTTTAATACTCTGCTTGGCAATAACGCCAATGAGTTTACTAAGAGCCCACTGCCCTATATGCACAGTCATACTAACTGGCATCATTAGAAAACTTGCACAGTAAAATGCGGGCTTTTGCAATCGATTTGGGAAAAGACCCGCAAAGGCCTGGCAACCTTTTTTAACTTTTTTAGGCCATCCAAAATTCGGCAGGAACTTATCTATTAAGTAGGCGCCCATTTGTTGATAAAGCTCGTTTGTTGTAATCCCCCCATGATATTCTGGTCTGTCTAGCTCCTTTTCTATTTCGTGATTAAGCCCACCCGACACAATGCGATGAGGATCTGTTCCAATACGCCTAAAAATATCAAGCAGGATACCACAATAATCTTGCGCGCCCTCTACAAGCACATTAGGAAGGGTATTAGCATGAATAGATTTTTGCTTCTCAATAGCTCTATTTATCCAATGAAGCGTACTATCTGTAAAATGCTTAAGGGTAAAACCTAAGACATAACAAATAACAGGGTATAAAACTTTAGCAAAAACATAACCAAAAAAGGTCGATCTTTTACTTAAATAAGCAAAAAATACGGCCTTAATTTGGCCTTCCATCTTGTTTATATCTTCAGATGAACAGCGATCACTTGCTGATTGGATAATACGCACAACGTCAATGGGATCACGTTTTTTTGCATTTCCAGAAGCAAACACACTATAGAGCATGGCAATCGTTGCAAAGTGTTTGGTATTGTGCACAAAGCGTTTTGCTTCTACCTCAGTAGATAGCCTTACAGCCTCCGCAGATAGAGTCTCTTGAACTGCCGTCTTTGGCATAGAAAATACAGGAGCCCTTAGATCATAAGGAGGAGGATTTGGTAAAACACCATGGTAGGTTAACGCCTTTTGAATACAGCGGACAGCATCTTCTAACTTGCCCCCTTGCTGTGCTTGTTCTAAAGCTTGGCGTAGCTGAAAAAGCTCTCTTATATCTTCTGGATTTAAACTTGTGCCTTGAAGCGCTTCATCCACCTGGCCTATTGCCCAACCAGCTGCAAATTGCACCGCTTTTTGATCGGGCCGTGTACTTTTAAGGTAAGCGCTCATTTCTGAAAAAAATCGGCCTAAAACAGAACCTTTATCCTGACTCCCGCTCTGTGGATGTAACACGCGGTCTACAATTTCCCTTCCGGGAGCCCCAAACGCCGCCTCTGCACCACGCGCAACCCATCCAGGATTTCTACTCTCTTCTGCTTTTTTCTCAAGAAGAGAAAATGTACATCCTTGTTGACTAATATAGGATCTAAAGTACGTAGCAAGTTCAGGATCAAGAAGTGCCATGGGGTTTTTATCCCCTAAAAAACGCCCTTTTGCCTCATCCCAAAGAATAGCAGGGACGCCCTCTTTTTGTTCGAGCTCTCTTTTTTTCTCTCTATCAAACCAAGCGGATAGCGTTCTTTCAAGCTGAAATAAAGCCATAGTTCTTAGCCAAGGATACTTACCCTGAAGCAAATATATTAAAACGCAAGTTTCATAGTCGATTTGGGCGCGCTCATCCTCTTTTGCACGATATAATTCCTTCAGGGCAAAACGAAGCGCCAAAAGCTCTGCCGGAAAAGGTCCATCTGGAATTTGAATAGGAGGAAGCTCACATCCATGAATCACAGGCGCTGCAACACCTGTAATCCTTGACTGTATCTGCCCCTCAAGCCATCTCCTGGATCGTTCTTCCATCTCAGAACGGAGAGCCTCGCCACCCCCAAAAAGAGTCGCTGCTGCTGTTCCAATAGCGCCACTGATCACACCGGTCAACGCTCCATGCTCCGGCGCCTCAGGCCTCCTTCTTGGTTCTTGAATAGGAGGCGCTCCAATTCCAAGAGCCTGATCTCTATACCCACTCGCTTGCCTATGTATATACGTTTCGACAGCAGCTCTTGCGGCTTCACCACCCCCTAAGCACCCTACAACAAAATCAGCAGCCTGAGCGCTTATCCAAGGAATAAAACGACCGTGTACAGGAGCCTCTTCGCGAACTTCTACGGGAACCTCAGGAGCAGCACGTCCAAGAGCCTGGTCCCTACCAGATGCAAACATGCCCATAAGTCCCCTATGAACATATTGAAAAGCTTGATCCCCTCCTCCAAACATGTTTACAAAAACCCGGGCAACACCCGTAGCCATCCTAGATGCGAGTGCACCTTCCATCGGCGCCTCGCCCACGACTTCCGGGGCCCTCTCTGGATGCACAGGAGGAAGTCCTAAAACACTCCGCATTCCATCGTTAAAAGCCCCCTGCATCATACACTGCAAAGCTCTTTCAACTTCTGGGCCACCCCCAACTTGATTTACAACAGCTCTTGCTGTGCTGGCAACAAGGCCCGCTATAAAACGACCCTGCATAGGCTGTGGTGCCATCAAAGGAGAAGGCTCCTCAGAGGATCGAATTCCTAACACCCGATTGACTTGCAGCTGACACAGGCCGGTCACTCTATCAAAAATAGCCTGACGTACTTCGGAGGACCCACCAAAAGCGCCTACTACTTGATTTGCGATAGAGGAAGCTATGCCATTTACAAGCCAAGGTTCTTGCTGTTGTGGATCTTGTTCAACAGGAGTCTGTGCTACTTGCTGCGATAAAGCATTCTCAACAAAAGACATGATCCATGCTCTTCTAGTTTCATCTCCACCTACTGCTCCTAAAACTACATCTGCCAATTTTTCTGCCATAAAATGGGTAAGCCATGGTTGCTCCACAGCAGGTAAAGAAGATGACGATGAACTACTTGTTACAGGCAAAGACTGCGACAAAGGTGGCGCTGACAACATAAGTCCCTGAGCACCATCTACAGCTGCACGGACCATACCCTCTGTAGCAACAGTTGGCAAGACATACCCAGCGCCAGATCGCAAAATGCGCCCCCAAAAAGGAACTTCCCTTGGGAGGCTTGCTAATTGAGGACAAATCTCATGTAGTCGCTCTACTCCCATGCACTGCTCAGCAGAGGGCATACCAGAAACAGAACAAATAAGTGCCCTTCCAAACGACATTGTATCTACCATAATGCGCGACTGCCAATTATCCATACCCGATAAAAAATGATTTACAACGCGCGCATCGAATGGATTTTGTCTAACAGCTATCACAGCTTGGGCAAGCTGAGGGATACGTTGAAAAAAATGGGTCATTTCACTCTCGGTTCTATCCAAAAAACAAATTATTTCTTGAGCACATTTATCCCGATCTTTTTCTTCAAGGTTTGAAGCCTGTATTCTTTTTAGCAAATCATATAGTGCATAAAATGATGGACATGGTGGAGGCAAAGGAACTTCCATTCTCGTCACAGTAACACGCTGCTTAAGTGGAGGAGCCCCCGCCGCAGTTGTCATTGCAGGGACACGATTCCATGCAGAATGCGCTGCGCTTGCAACGAGACTAGCAGCAGCCTGGGCTGCGCCTGTAACACCATTAGCAAAACTAGCAACACCAGCCCGCATGCTAGATCGAGCTAACGATGCCGCATCTCTAGCCATAAAACCTGCGCCAATAAAAAAATGATCAAACATAGAAAAAGACCTTTTTATTATAAATAATGGAAATATATTAATATGTTTTATATTAAAAAAAAACAGAGTGGAAATTTTATTAATCTATAAAAAAAATTAGCGCTGCAAAGAAAATGCAGCGCTGAAAGCTATTTTTTTAACGAACTTTCTTGCCTTTATCGTACTTGGACTCGGTCAGAAGTCCTTTTATATCATAAGATTTTTTTAGCCCATGGAGCTGATCGTCTATAAAATTTTGAATAACTTGGGGCTTGCCATCAGCGTAAAATTTATTGAATACCCCATGGCGCAGTCCCTGTTTATACTCACCTTCAAAGAGTAGCACTCTCTCTTCATTCCAACTGCGACATATCCCATGTAGTTTGCCTCTTTTGTAGGCATTTAAAGAGGCAATTTTACCGTTTTCAAAATATATCTTTTCTTCTCCCTCTTTCTCATCTGCTACAAAATTAACCTCTGAATATAGGGCGCCGCTTGGAAAATATTCATAAGCCGGCCCCTCTTTCAGATCATTATGAAATCTGTAACGGGCCATGACCTTTCCTTTTTCTCCATACAATTCGGCCTTGCCCTCTTTAAGACCATGAAGGCACTGAAATCTGGCAACAACAGCGCCAGAGGGATCGTACTCAAGAACCTCGCCTTCAACAAGGTCATCGACAAAATGCATTTCAAGCGCTTTTACTTTTCCAAAAAATTTATGAGGGGGGTAGTAGACTTCATGAAGTCCCTCTTTACGGCTGCCATCATAGTAAGAAATGACCTCTTTGCCATCATCTAACCTCTGAAAGAATCGTCCGCATAGCTTACCTTTTTCATAAAATGCCTCTTCCACAAGGTTCCCTTCTTGATCCCAAAGCGCTTTCATTCCATGTAGTTGACCATGATCATAGCAAACAGCTGTTTGCAGTCCTCCGTTGGCATAAAAGGTCTTTTGTTCGCCATGCAAACGCCCCTCTTCATCACGAAAAAACAAACGGGCAAGCTGGGGATCAACTCCATCTTCTGTTTCAAAAAACTCTCTCTGTTCTCCAACTAGATGCCCATTTTTATAAAAGGCAATTAAGTGTTCCTTTCCATTGACATACCACGTTTTCAGCTCACCATCTAAAAGATCTTCTTTGTAAAAAACGGTTCCTTGCTTGGCTCCGTTTGCATAAAACTCTTCAGATAGTCCCTCTTTTTTACCTTGAACAAAACGGGCAACAACTCTTAAAGAGCCATTATCATACCAGGTGCGCATAATCCCATGAGGAAGATCCTCTACATAGGCAAATTCTACAATCAGCGTCCCTTCCTTATTCCATTCACGAAAAGTTCCCTCTTTTTTCCCAAGGGCAAAATGTCCGGTTGATTTCAACTTGCCATTTTCGTACCACTCTTTTCGTGTCTTGTCCAAAACGCCTGCAACGTAGTCTTCCTTTAACTGAAGTTTCCCATCTTCAAACCATTTTTCTGATCTACCCTCTTTTACCCCAGCTTTCCACGCTGTGCTCTGCGCTAACGTACCATTTTCATACCACTCTTTATGAACACCTTCTTTCAAAGTATCTTTATATTCTAAAAAGACCTTCGGCAGTCCTGAGGGGTAGTACTCCTTTTGCTCTCCTTCAAACTTACCCTTCTCAAAATGTTGTGACACCATTAACTGGCCGTTTGGATACCACCGTTTGAAATCACCATCGGGCTGTCCATCTAAAAGAAAGTACTCTGCAATCTTTTTCCCCTCTTCATTGTACTCGCATATGGGCTCTTTAAGCCCGCCAGATTCCCCATAAAGCGCTAGATAAGCAATTTGTCCATTGAAATGTTCTCGAAAATGTTTACCACAAGGCGTACCCTTTATATACGACCCTTCACCTAAAATCGAGCCCGTCTCACTAAAAAATTGCTCTTTTCCCTCTTTTTGCCCATCGAGATACTGCACCTTATAGCGCGGTTTTCCACTGGCATAATAATGAAAATGCCATCCATCCGGCTTGCCCTCTTTAAAATCTTGCACTTCGATCAGGTGCCTGTCATTGTCATAAATCACAACAGCTGGGTGAGCGCTTTGCGTGTGCAAAACCCCGTCGACATAATTGAGCTCAGAGCGCAAAACTCCGGTGTCATACCATTCCATTGCAATCCCATGGGCAACACCTTTTACATAGGTCACCAAAAGCGCCTTTGTGCCATTGGGATGATATTTATAAAACTCGCCTTCAAGCAGGCCCTCTTTGTAAAAAGCCTCTTCCTGCTTTTCTCCACCTTCATAATAAGCAACAGCTCTACCGTGGTTCTTGCCTTTAGAAAAATGTGCGTCAATTGCCAACGCAGAAGAGGGATAAAAAACCTTCATCTCTCCTTCAAGCAGGCCTTCTTTGTACTGAGCCACTTTTTCTATCGCTCCATTTTGAAAAAAAGCAACGGCAGTGCCATGAGGGACCCTGGTTGTTTTCCATTCTAAAGCTCCAGGAGAACCCTCTTGAACCTGTATCACATCGGCTTCAATACGAAGCTGACCGTTTTCATAAAATTCAAGCTGTTTGACTGGGGCCTCTTCCTGTTTTGAAATTTGTTCATATAGGACAAGAGAGGTTGGAGATCCATTGGCATAGGTTCCTAAAACCTCAGGACGCCAGTTCGGTTGTCTGGGTTTTAACCCACCTATTTTCGATGCCTCTTCTGCATAAGTAAATCCACATACAATACACAAAATGCACGCTACAAGAGATTTCTTCCACATACCCCCCCCTACAGTTCGGGCTCAGTATATAAATTTATTATCATATTGACAAGCTTCTCTTGGGGGTAAGCCATAAAAACATACAAAGTGAAACAGAAGAAAGGGCGATGATCGCAATGCCCATATTGCGAAATGAAGCAAGCGGCAGCTGACATATACACACACTAAGAAAAGACCCCAAAAACCTATAGGAAAGACCAAGCGTTGAGGAGGCAAAACCAACCCCCTTCCCGGCAAAAGGGGCAAGGGCTGTTGCAGAGGTCATCGGTAAAATAATGCCGATACTGAAATTAAAAACAAAAAGTGCAGAAAGAAATAAAAAAAGAGGAATTGAGAACACAAGCACACATCCAGCAATACACTGCAATAAGACACCACATATGATCAATCTATAAGGTTGAAAGCGTAGAACACAGCGCGCTGCTACAAATGCCCCTAACATATAAAAAGCAATCATATACGCGGAGTAAATAGCCACCTGCATAGGGCTTGTCTCTTGAAACAATTCCTTTAAAATAAAAGGAAATAGGGCAATGTACCCATACATTAATCCATAGGTCATTGCGTGGCAGAGTGTAGAGCCTAAAAAAATGGGATTTCTTAAAACACCTAAGATGTGCAACATCCACTGTTTTATAGAAAGATGTCCGGCCTTTATTCCTGAAAAATTTTTTAGAGCTGAAGTTGCCCATATAAGCAAAAGCGCTCCAAGACTTGCAGCAAGCCAAAAATTACCCCTCCAAGAAAATAGAGTCAGTTGCCCGCTCGATAAAATAGCAAGTATTGAGGCTACCCCAACACTCAAAGCTCCATAAGATTGCACCTGTGCTGATCGATCGACGTTGAAGCTACTGGCTGCAATAGCACGTGTAAGCACTGGCCCCATAGCACTGCCCATCCCTTGCATAAAGCGGGCTGTAATCAAAGACCCCATATTCCAAGATAAGGCGCAGCCACAACTTGCAAGTAAATAGAGCCAAAGGCCCCCTAAGAGGACGCTTTTTTGTCCTACTTTATCTGATAAAGGGCCTGCGAGCAGCTGCCCACATGCATTACCGACCAAAAAAAGGCTAATTGCAAACTGAATAGAGGAAATGTCTGCTGTAAATCGCTCTGCTATAAAGGGAAGGGCTGGAGCACAAAGCGTAGAAGAGATCACCCCCATTGCGGCGACAATAGATAAAAAAATCGTTCGATTTTTCATAAACCCTCCTCTCTAAAATGAGAAAAGAGATCCATCTTAAAACAATACCCCGAAGGATGCAATCACGTTCTTACAAAGCAGGTGCCCCCAAAGTATGGGGGCATCAAATTACATAGCAAAGGCAAGCCAGGCCAAAGCAAGTCCCCAAACCAAAAGAACAAAACCTAAAAAGCGCATCCCTTTTTGTTTGAGTGTCATCCATTTCATGATCAGCTGTGGCATATACAAAACAAGAACGCCACGGGCCAGCATTACCCAACCAAATAAGGATAGTAGGGCAAAAGCTGTCGGCATCCATAAAGAGCTATAACGCAAAATGGTAAGCCCAATTAATAGATTGATGAGGCCTCCCATATAAAATGCAGCGGGCGTTGCCCTTATTGAAGAAAATACTTTTATAGCGTTATCTGCGTATAAGAGCATCCATAGGCCAAAAATAGCCATAAACGGGCCAAAAACACCCGACATTTCCAAACCGCACATCATCATATCCCCCTTACTTCGGTTTATTTTCTTAAAACGGAAGATACAAATTAAATAATTAACTTGTCAACATGCCGACCCATGACCAAAAAAACCGATAGAAAAATTCGACACAAATAAATAAAATTTATTGAGACAATTCTATTTTTAGGAGATTTATACATGACGACAGGCGTTTGCTATTTCACAAAAGAAGACAATCTTATGGGATCTCAAGACCTAGCAGCTTTTGTAGAGGCCTCGGATATATCCACTAGGATAGGGCGCGTGTTTACAGGTCAGGTGATCCTCGTAAATGCAGGGACGCAGCTTTTACACCTTATGGATCATGGTGCATGGTCTGGTTCCTACACAATTTCTACTGCTAAAAATGGAATGGGCTCTCAGGAAGGTAGTGAAAAAACTCCGCATGGACTACATTGCGTCGTAGAAAAAATTGGAGAAGGCGCAGCACCTCTTGCTGTTTTTAGTGAGCGCAAGCCAACAGGCGAAATAGCAACGCCACAGGACCCGATAGGACGCATTGTAGGGCGCATTCTAAGGCTAGATGGTCTAGAAGATGAAAAAAATCGAGGCGGGAACGTCGACTCCTTCAATCGATATATTTATATTCATGGGACAAACAGACTAGAAGAGCTAGGCTTTCCCAAATCTCGTGGGTGCGTACGGATGGATCCAGAAGGCGTAATCGATCTTTTTAACAGGGTACATAAGGATGCTCTTGTGTATATCTACGGCTCACCAGATCAAGAAATCTTTGGAGCCTAAAAACCGCGCAACTAAGCTTATAATTCCTCATCTATAACGTTATAATTGGAAATAGAAAAGGGGGGGGTTGTCGATACGGCAAAACTCCCCAAAGGCGAATGGAACACAAGGGGCCCATCTCCTACAACTTGGCCTGTAGAAAACAGGTGCAAAGAGCTAGATGAAAGGGGTTTTCCCTTGCATGCAAAAAAGACCGCTTGAGGCAGCTTCTGCCTAACTTTTTGGGCTACATTTTCATAAAATACGCCATCTTTTGTTTGAATAAAACGGATATACACATCCTCTTGCGTACATAGGCTCTGCAAGCTGCACGTGCGCATATACCTTGCAAGATCGCAAATTCCACGCTCAAACTGGTGCGTCTGAATCATATGCCAACCTTGAATCCCCAAATACGTAGCACCAGCTGCAATAAGAACAAGAACAAGGCAGATTTCTAATAGGGTAAAATGCTTTTTAACTGTCACTATGAGTTTTTCTGATAGGCATTAAGGGCTGCAGAATGCACTCTAATTTCCCCACTTACAAGTTCTATGCTCATTTTATTTCCCCACCCGTCTTTAATCAAACTATCGGGATTATTAACAAGACCAGAGCGTTTTAACGCAGCTTCTGGGTTCTGGGCGATTTCATCTTTATTTGTTGCCCCTTTAGCGAGCTCTAAAGATAAAATATCACGAATTTGCTGCATCGCATGCTCTGTTTTAAAGGCTTTGCCTTTATCCAGACTCCCTTTCATGTTAAAGCCAATCACGCTACCAATAAGGCCAATTAGGACGATCACAATCATGATCTCTAAAAGGGTAATTGCTCTCTTTGTTCTAAATTTCATATGCCTCCAACAAAAGAACCCACATCTGTGAGGGGCAATAATACAGAAAGTAGGACAATGCCTACAATGGCCCCAAGCAAAATAAGTAAAAATGGCTGTAAAAATGTAGTTAATTTTAGAATGTTTCGCTCTAATTCCTCATCATAAATTGCAGCTACGCTATGCAACATTGTCGCCATGGAACCTGTTTCTTCTGCAATAGAAAGCATCCGCGGCAAAAGGGGAGGGATCACAGTCTGTTTTTTGAGCTGCTCACTGAGTTTTTCCCCCTCAACGATTTTTTTTTCTGCATCAGAAATGATTTTTTCTATGACGGCACTCCCAATCGCTTTTTTTGACAAAGCAAGGGCTGGAACGAGGGGCACACCACCCTGTAGCAACATGGAAAGCGCCCTACAAAAACGAATAAGGGCTGCTTGAATAAGCAGTGTTTTAACTAAAGGAGCCCGAGTCATTAACAACGCTGCTCTGTAGCGCGTTTTGGGATGTTTAAAAGAAAAAAAAAGGCCAATGCCGAATAAAACAAGTACAATAAAAAATGAAAACCCATTGTGTTGTAGCCAAGCACTTGCTCCCAAAACGATTTCTGTCATAGGGTGCAAAGCTCTTTCTTCAAACAGCTCGCTCATTGTAGGAACAACAAAAAGCAAAAGACCCAACACAACACAAAGACAAAACCCTGCCAAAAATGCTGGATACATGAGCGCTGAAATAAGGCTTCTTTTCAATTTAAGTTGGCGTTTAATAAGTTCTGCCAAATCCATAAGAACTTGGGGTAGTGCTCCCGATTCCTCTGCAGCTGCAATCATAGAAAGATAGATCTGATCAAAACTTTTAGGATGGCTTTTCAATGCAGAAGAAAAACTACACCCCGACTGCAATTTGTCGCAAAGATCTAAAAAAATGTAATGGGCTTTATGCTTTCTATACTTTTTTTTTATGGGAAGTGGACTTTCGTACAGAGGCTGACCTGCCTGTAAAAGCTGAGCTAAATCGCGGGTAAAGGTAAGTAAAAGGGGAGGGGAGAGGCAATATCTTTCTTTTTTTTCTTCAACAGCAAGCAGCTTTCTTACCATTAATTGTTGTTTGCGGAGCTTATCTTTTGCAAACACAAGCGTTTCAGCATCGATAACACCACGAACTAAAGAGCCCTCTAC
>CAMFJP010000019.1 GCA_945957075.1 uncultured Chlamydiae bacterium | reverse complement strand
AGAGCCAAGTTAATCCCAAAAAAAGCATTTATATTTACCACACAAATCTAATAACCTGAGTTTCGGGTTTTTATGCGAGGGAAAATGCAGCATTAAAGCTGCTTAACTCATGTTACGCAGATATAAAAAAAGAGAATAAAAGTCTTTTAGCTAGCTTATAGAGACATGTCGGGGACAATGCCGGAGGACTTATCCCCGACATGTCTCTATAAGCCAGCTACAAGCTTTTTGCTCTCTTTTCTTTTTTTATACTCATGTTATGCGGCAGAGCCTGCGGCTGCGTAACATGAGTTACTGGCAAACGTAAACAAGTCAGCAAAACTCAGATTTTAACTGAAATAGGGCATAGGCAATGGATAGAAACCCCTTGTCAAAACGCTCTAAATGGAAGTGCTCATTTGGAGCATGAATGCAGTCGCTTGCAAGACCAACTCCCATTAGGAGCGCGTCTGCACCAGACACCTTAGCAAGCAAAGTAACAATCGGAATAGACCCCCCGCTAAAAAGGTAAGAGCATGGCGCGGAAAACACCTCCGCAAAAGCTGCGGCAACAAGCTGCGCACTCTTATTACCCAAAGGCGCTCTATAAGCCACAGCCCCATGTAGCATGGTTAATGAAATATCCACCCCACTCGGCGCCCTTTGCTTAAAAAACGCCTCAATATTTTCTGCAATACGCTGTGGATTTTGCTCTGGAACAAGCCTACAAGACAATTTAAGATGGGCCTCTTTAGGTATCACTGTTTTAAATCCAGCACCCATATACCCCCCATGCCACCCATTAATTTCAAGACATGGTCTTGTCCCCACAGCTTCAAAATGCGTATATCCAGCTTCTAAAGAGCTCAACTGCTCTCCTAAAGATGCCTCGTACGCAGAGCTATCAAAATGCTGTTTCAAGAAAGCACTATCCTCATCTGTCATAGGAAGAACATCATCATAAAATCCAGGGATCACAATCCTTCCCTTTTCATCCCATATTCCTGCTAAGATATGCGTAAGTTCCCTATGAGGATTACGTGCGATCCCCCCATACATTCCAGAATGTTTGTCTGAAAGACCTGTCCTACAACATAGATCCATAGTTACAAGCCCTCGAACACCCAATGTGAGAGCTGGTTTTCCCTCTCCAAGCATATTCATGTCAACGACCCACAAATGATCTGCCTGCAGGGCCTCTTTTTTTCTAAGAACAATATGCTCCGTCCCCTCGCTACCAGACTCTTCCTCACCCTCTATAAACAGTTTTATATTTAAATGGGCTCCTTTACAAACATCCATGTATGCAAGAACTGCTTGTATGGCATAAAAACACTGACCTTTATTATCCAAAGCGCCCCTTGCAAAAACAGCGCCATCTTTAACAACAGGATCAAAGGGGTCCGTATGCCAAAGTTCTAAAGGATCGACAGGCTGCACATCATAGTGACCATATATCAATACAGTTGGAGCACCAGACACAAAAGGTGTTTGCGCAAAAACCACCGGATGTCCTGGGGTCTCCCAAAGCTCTACTGCCAAGCCTTTTTTGTTTAAATAATCACACAGCCATGCGGCCGCTTTTCTTACATCTTGAACATGTTCTGGAAGCGTGCTGATACTTGGAAAACGTAAAAACTGAAAATAATCGCGGTAGATAGCCTCGCGATGTTGCGTATACCATGCAGCGTATTTTTCTTTATACAAGGGGTCTTATAAACTCCTGAGCGCTTTCAATAAGATAGGCTGCCAAGCATTCATCTCCTTCATACGTCATTTCCACCTGCATTTTACCATCAGCCGAGGGCATTTTGCAAGTAATCAAGACATAACACGCATCATCTTGGTGAAGTTTTTTCCTATCACGCGGGATTGGCTGCACTTTTTTTCTTGGCTTAGTCATCAAGGCCTCTTTCCCTTTCTTGTAACAACCTATAGTTTCATGAAAGAAATGTCACATATTTTATTTATATGCAAACAAAAAAGGCTTCCAATGAGTCCTTAAGAGCTTCTCATCAAAGGAAAGATAAGATACATTCTTTAGATATGTCATCTTGTTTTGTCACAACCATGCCGCTTGAACGCGCAGAAAAGCTACGTCATGATCTTTTAGACAAGGGATTTTCCCTCTCTTGCCCAGCGCACACCCTATTTTCTGCACACAAACAAGGTATCTCCTGCACTCTTTACCTATCTGGCAAACTCTGCGTTCAAGGAAAAGACAAAGACGATTTCATTCGTTTTTATTTGGAACCCGAGATTCTACAAACCCTATCCTACAGCCATCCAGAGCACTCATACAACATGACACCACGCATAGGGATTGATGAATCTGGTAAAGGGGATTTTTTTGGATCACTATGCATCGCTGGCATTTTTGCAGATGCAACTGGCATCGAAGGCCTGCTTGATCTTGGTGTGCGCGATAGCAAAAAAATGACAGACAGCTCTATTTTAACACTAAGTAAAAAAATTTGCAGCACATACGCACATACCATTGTAAGGATTTCTCCAAGAAAATATAATACGTTATATGCGCAATTTAAAAACCTCAATCACCTACTAGCTTGGGGACATGCAACAGCTATAGAAAACTTGGTACAAAAAACAGGATGCGTCGAAGTTTTAATCGATCAATTTGCAGATGAACGTGTTGTAGAAAACGCGCTGCGCCGCAAACACCTCAGCGTCCAGTTAAAACAGCGGCATAAAGCAGAAGAGGATCCCGTTGTTGCCGCAGCCTCCATTTTAGCACGTGCTGCGTTTGTAGAAGATTTGGAAAAACTTGGAGCTACTGTGCAGATAAAGCTCCCTAAAGGGGCATCTGCAGATGTTGTCCGCATCGGCAAACAACTTGTAGCCAAACAGGGCCCTGGAGTACTAGAAGGGGTTGCTAAGTTACACTTTAAAACCAGAGAACTTATTTTATGAAAAAGCTACTCGCTCTTTTTGTCTGTTTAGGCATTAAAGGATATGCAACCGATTACACGTTCATTAATCTCGATTATGCGCGTGCCGTCCAACAAAAACATCCTTGGCATTTTTCAGGCGACGCGCGCTGGGTTGCTCCAGCTAGCTTTAAAACGCATTCTGCAAAGGGCTCGGATTTTCACTACGGCGACACCCATGGATCTCTATACTACTCACACTTCATCCACCCCCATCACGCTCTATCTTGGGAGGTCGGCTATAGTTTCATGCACCTTGGATGGGCTAAAAACCCACGATTTAGTCAAAGCAATTTCCAAAACGCTCTTGCCTCTGTTGCATGGGTAACCGATGCCATGGAAAAATGGCGCTGGATCATGCAGCTTGGCGCCTCTGTTAATGCAGCCACATTTGAATTTGCTAACTCAGGGGTCTATTCAGCTCTTGTATGGGGAAGATACTGCTACTCTAAACATATCGGTTTGCATGTTGGAATGGGGGGATTTACAGGGATTAAACAAACATACACACTACCTATTATTGGATTTGATGCCACATTTTCTAAATGGGTTTTGCATGCAATTTTTCCTCTTGATTTCTCACTAAAATACAGCTTCTCCAAGCACTTTTCAACCTCACTTGTCTATGATACTTTCGGCGGCCCGTACAGATTTCCAAGACGTGTAGATGATGCCCATGGAAAATATCACCATGCTATCGTAGAAGTACACTCTAGCGGCGTCTCTTGGAATCTTGGCTATGAAGCCAATAAAACTATATGGGCATCAGTAGGAGCTGGATGGAATTTTGGCGGATGGATGCTTATCCGCAATGGGCGCGGACACCACGGCAAGTATTACAAGTTTGAGTCAGCACCCTACGCCCTTGCCGAGCTCGCCCTTAGTTTCTAACATTTGCGCGCTTAAAAACTTGACGATCTTTTAGAAATTTTTATGACATTCTCTTTTTTTAACTAAAGTGGGGATATTCATGAGTTTTGCATCCGGCGTGCCCTATCACCTGCCCACTGCGATAAAGCCACTTTCCATCCACTTTTTCAAAATCGCTTTTTTCCATAAAGGAAACATCCTTTCCTTCTTTCTTAAGATGGGCAAAAAAAACAACCGTTGCGGCGCTATCTGTCTGGTGAAAATCGAGAATGTCTAAACCTGTAAACTGCGTGTGCTTAGAAAAGAGCATAATTTTTTCCATCCAGCTGGCGGTATCTGCACAAAAATAGGGATTCTCTGGGTGTGTCGTTTCTATAATATACTCTGGTATACATAATGCATATGCTGCATACCGCGATCTCATCAATTGGAGAGCTGTATCTGGACGCTCCCCTAAATGAAAAGGCTGGCAGCACATCTCATATACAATACCGCTCCAACAAGGACATAACATCTTTCCCTCCATGGTAAATATGACGATTATCCCGTTTTTTTATTTCCAATGCCATTTGTCTAAAAAATAAAAAATATTCTATATCTATTAGCAAGATGAAAAAAACAACAATAGCCACTCTAGTGGCCCTACTAGTTCTTGGTTTTATCGCACTATCTGCATGGTATATGTCCACTCATTATATCGCAGTACTCGATCCTAAAGGGATGATTGGGCAAAAAGAACGGGATCTGATTGTCACTTCCTCTATTTTGATGCTGATTGTTGTAATCCCAGTCTTTGTCTTTACCTTGCTATTTGCCTGGCGGTATCGAGCAAATAACACTAAAGCCAAACATACTCCAGATTGGGAGCATAACTACATTGCAGAGTACTGTTGGTGGGGGGTACCCCTAATTATCATTATTGTTCTCGCCCTTCTCACCTGGCGATCAAGCCACGAACTCAACCCTTTTAAACCCCTTGTTTCTGATAAAAAACCCATTTCTATTCAAGTCATTGCTCTAGAATGGAAATGGCTATTTTTGTACCCAGAACAGGGTATTGCGACTGTAAATTTTATCCAGTTTCCGGAAAACACCCCTCTAAATTTTGAAATCACATCGGATGCCCCCATGAATTCTTTTTGGATTCCAGCTTTAGGCGGACAAATTTATGCTATGCCTGCTATGCGCTCAAAACTTCATCTGATTGCAAATAAAAAAGGGGTTTTTAGAGGCTCTTCTTCAAACATCAGTGGCGAGGGATTCGCTGGCATGGTATTTACAGCCAAATCCATATCGCAAGAGGACTTTGATTCTTGGGTAAACGATGTACATAGTTCCTCCCCACCCTTGACGATGGATCTTTATAAAGAGCTTGCAAAACCAAGCTCATACGATCCACCACACTACTATGTACTTGAAGAGAGCGATCTTTTTGAAAAGGTCATGATGAAGTATATGCATCCACCACAATAAAGGAAGCGCCTTATGTTTGGCAGACTAACGATAGAGGCATTTCAACATGACTGGATTGAGTACCTAGCAGGTGCCTCCATGGTCTTTGGAGGTATACTTGCAGTTATTTTTCTAACTTATTTTAAAAAATGGAAATGGCTAGCTACAGAATGGCTTTTTTCTGTTGATCACAAAAAAATTGGGATCATGTATCTGATTGTTTCTTTCATTATGCTTGCAAAAGGGCTTATTGACGCCTTAATGATACGTGGGCAACAAGCTTTTGCAGTAGGTGAATCTATGGGCTACTTAACAGCCTCCCATTTCCAACAGGTTGTCACAGCCCATGGGGTCACTATGATCTTTTTTGTGGGCATGGGCGTTATGTTTGGTATAATTAATTTAGTCTTGCCCTTGCAAATTGGCGCACGAGATGTTGCCTTCCCCTTCCTAAATAACCTTAGCTTTTGGCTTTTTACCTTCGGTGGCATGTTTATCCTGGTCTCTTTAATGATTGGTGAATATGCAGGAACGGGATGGTCAGCTTATCCCCCTTTATCTGGACTAGAATATAACCCGGGCGTTGGGGTCGATTACTGGCTCTGGAGTGTACAAATTTCTGGAGCGGGAAGCCTACTTTCCGGGATCAATTTTCTTGTCACTATTTTGAAAATGCGCTGTCCTGGAATGAGCCTTATGAAAATGCCCATCTTTGTTTGGGCAACACTTGCCACCATGGTTCTTGTTGTTTTTGCATTCCCTATTCTAACTGCAACGACCGCCATGTTAACAACCGATAGACTATTGGACACAAAAATCTTTACCTCCAGTTTTGGAGGAAATCCTATGATGTACATTAACCTTTTTTGGGCCTGGGGCCATCCAGAAGTGTACATTTTAATTTTGCCAGCCTTTGGCATTTTTTCTGAGATTGTTCCCGTATTTTCGCACAAAAAACTCTTTGGATATACCTCAATGGTATGGGCAATTGTGGCCATTACCCTTCTTTCTTTTATCGTATGGCTGCACCATTTTTTCACAATGGGAGCTGGTGCAAACGTCAATGCTTTTTTTGGAATTATGACAATGATTATAGCTGTACCAACGGGTGTCAAAGTCTTTAACTGGCTATTTACAATGTTTCAAGGAAGAATCCAATTTACAACCCCGATGTATTGGTTTTTGGGGTTCATTGTGACCTTTACAATTGGGGGCATGGCTGGCGTACTTATGTCTATCCCCGCTGCAGATTTCCAAATCCACAATAGTCTGTTTTTAATCGCGCACTTCCATTTTGTGATTCTTGGAGGCGTTGTCTTTGGTTTCTTCGCAGGCTACAGCTACTGGTTTCCGAAGTTTTCTGGTTTTAAATTGAATGAAACATTGGGCATATATGCATTTTGGTGCTGGCTTATTGGATTTCTTTTAGCCTTCTCTCCTCTCTATCTTTTAGGTTTTATGGGGGCTACAAGACGTCTGAATTACTACGAGGTCACAGAGTGGCAAGCGCTCTTTATCCTAGCTGGTATCGGAGCCCTATTTATTCTTGCAGGCGTTGGATTTCAAGTACTACAACTGCTTGTCAGCATTCGTGATCGGAAAAAAAACAGAGACGCAACAGGTGACCCTTGGAATGGAAGGACGCTTGAATGGGCAATACATTCACCTCCGCCAGTCTATAATTTTGCGCATATTCCTGAGGTCCATGCGCGCGATGCATTTTGGGCAATGAAACACACCCAAGGAGCAAAAATTAAAACCCCAGGATACACAGATATTCACATGCCAAAAAACACCCCAATTGGACTTTTTATAGGAGGGTGTAGTTTTCTTTTAGGCTTTGGCCTTATTTGGTACATGTTCTGGCTGGCTGCCCTTGGTTTTATCGGCATTATCGCGTGCACAATGTGGCGACTTTTAGAAAAAGAGACAGACTACTATATCCCAGCAAAGAACGTAAAACTTATGGAAAACCAATAATATGACACATGAACACTACCCAGATACACATCACGACACCTATTCAAAAACAGTCTTTGGATTTTGGATCTATCTACTTACAGACTTTGTCCTTTTTGGCGCCCTATTTGCAACCTATGCAGTACTACGCAGTAACACCTTTTCAGGACCCAATGCTAAAGAACTATTTCTTCTTCCCCAGGTATTTTTACAATCTATTCTTTTGCTAATAGCTAGCTTTACAATAGGCCTTGCAAGCGCCTCGACGCACCGTTTAGACAAAAAAAAGATGCTCATTTTTTCCACACTGACACTCTGTCTTGGAATTGCCTTTACCTTTTTACAATGCGATGAATTTTATAGATTATTAGATCAAGGATACAGCTGGAAAAAAAGCGCTTTTTTATCTGCCTACTTTACCCTTGTTGGGACACACACTTTGCACCTAGCATTTGCCATCTTATGGACCCTTTTCCTTGTAATCCCTACATTTTTTTATGGAATCACGCCCCCCTTTATACGGCGGATGACCTGTCTAAAAATGTTCTGGCAATTTCTTAATGTCGTGTGGGTATTTATCTTCACATTTGTCTACTTGACGGGAGGTTTATGATCGACGCGCATCACGGATGGAATGCAAGCTTTAAACCGCAGTTTTTAGGGTTTATCTTTTCCCTACTACTTCTAATTTCTTCATACCTACTTGTTATCCATAATCACCTTCCACATCATGTCCTATGGATTACCATCTTCGGGCTTGCTGTCCTACAGGGACTTATCCAACTCATCTTTTTTATGCATCTTTGCCTGGAATCCAAGCCTCATTGGAATACCATCACCTTTCTATTTATGGTAATTGTGATCCTTATTGTTGTTGGGGGCTCTCTATGGATTATGTCGAATCTCGATTACAACCTGATGCCCCCCATGGACAAATAGAGATATTTATGTATTCAATTTTTGCTTGCATGGGCAGCGGTCACTGCACTGACAACTCTCGCCGCAGCTACAATCGACAACATTACAATCTTGATCCACACATGCCTTATGACAAGAGCTAAAACCAATCAGAGCAAGAAGACAAATCATATATTTCATAACAGCACCTCAATTTCCTCCAACCTAATGTATTTTCTACTTGCAAGCAAAATATTTTTTAAAGCACTCTGCGCATAGATGTCACAAGCTAAAACATACAGAGCTACGGCCTATATAGCCCTAATCAAGCCAGGTATTGTCATGGGAAATGCAATGACAGCCCTGGCCGGCTTTGCCTTGGGAGCACAAAATCATTGGGATCTCAAGGCTCTTTTCTCCACAATTTTTGGTCTTTGTCTTGTCATGTCGTCTGCATGTGTCTTTAATAATATTATAGACCGCATAGCAGATAGCAAAATGCAGCGCACAAAAAACAGACCCTTAGCTACAGGCGCAATATCCACCGTTCGCGCGCAAATTTACGGAAGTTGTCTTGGAGTTTTGGGAATATGCCAATTAGCCATAGGCTCTTACCCTTTGGCTGCAGCATGTGCTGCTACAGGCTTTGCCATCTATGTTGCACTCTATAGCCTTATAAAGTACAAATCCCATTACAGCACATTAATAGGAAGTGTTGCAGGTGCTATACCTCCCCTGGTTGGATACTTGGGCGCTACAGGTGTCTTAGATGCAGGGGCCTATATTTTATTTGTTATTGTAGCTTTGTGGCAAATGCCCCACTTCTTTGCGATCGCCATCTATAGGCTACACGAATACGCAGCAGCATCCATCCCTCTACTTCCTTTAAAAAGAGGGCTTTTTGCAACAAAACTTCATATGCTTTTCTATACAATTGTCTTTGTTCTAGCTGAAAGCCTACTCTATTTTTTTGGTTATACAACCTTAACTTATCTATATATTGTTAGTATCCTTGGGTGCGTATGGCTGGGAATTTGCATCACCGGCTTTCTATGCAAAAATGAAACCGCCTGGGCTCGCAAAATGTTTATCTTTTCTCTTATTGTTATTACAAGTCTTTGTACAATAATCCCTTTTACAACGAAATAAAAACTCGTTTAAAAAACCAACGATTTTGCTATTGTAAATTAGTCGTCACAAAAATGTATTATAAAGGGGGATTTGTGAAAAAAATATTTTTTATTCTTTTAACTTGTGTTGGATTTAGTACAGCTATCCAAGCAGGCGAAATGATGACTGAAAAAGAAGCTCAAGAGCGCGCGCAAATTGTAGGATATGGCGGCGATGAGTGGTGATACAATAGCGCTGCATACAAAAACTTGTATCCAGCGCTCTAAAATTACAATCAACTACTTAGCTAGATGAAAGGAATCTATAAAGTGATTATAGTGCCCCTCATCATAGGTTTGCACTTCACACTCCATGGCCATAAGATATAGACTATTTTTCACCATCAGTGCGCGGCCTTTAAAATAGACGCCCCCTGTACGAATAAAAAAGTCCAACGCAGAATGCCCTTCAACAAGGACAAGATCTGCGAAAATAAGTTGATTCGATGGGTTATGGCTAAGCACCCCATTTAAAAAACCTTCTAAACTCATTTGCGCATACGACTCATCTACAAACTCTGGATACTGAGCAATTAGCAACATAAAAACTGCCTGCTGATCCATAGAAGAAATGTAGGCATCATAGCGCAATTCATATTCATCTCCTGGCATGCTTAACTTTTCAGAGACGTGCTCGGGATAAGCTGGAAAATGCATTTTACATTTTCCTACGACTGAATGAAATTCCTGCCAGTTGCTAGCTGCCTTATCCAAAACAGATGGTGCAACAGCAGCGCTCTCGTTAGAAATACCGCGCGCTGGAGTCAGCCATGCACATAGTGATAATGCACAGGCACACACACCAGAAAACACCTTCAGCCTCTCCATAACAACCCCCAATTTATAACATTCTTATAACAAGATTCTTAAGAAAACGTGCCTATAAGTAAAAGTGCAACCCATACAAGCCCCGATAAAAGGAAAAAAGGGATTGCTAGATTTAAAAGAGCCTTCCATGCAGAAAACCCCTGTACTTCACCCAACGCCTTCAGTAAAATAATAAGAGCCCATACCGATACAACAAGTTGCGCCATTGAAACGAGCACAATTGTTGCAAGCTCCCTTCCAACAAACATTGTTTGTTGAAAGGTATTAAGAAAGAGCTTGGTCCCAAATACAGACACCAAAATTCCCCAAAGGAGAATGCTGGCAATATCCGTAACATAGGACCAAGCTAAAGCAGCCCTAATCTCTTGAAAACTCCCCCTCCCTCCGATCCACTTTCCAGTCCAATAAATAAGACCACCGCAAGCAGATAAAACCAAAAATCCAATCCAGGTCGAAAGGATAAGAGCTGAGAGCAAAAGAGCAAGTAAAGAAAATCCCTGACCTAAGGACAGGGTCTGAATAATATTAAGCATCAAGGGAATCCCATAGATCGTAGAAAGAAGATATAGACGATGCTTTGGGTTAAAGGTCACTATTTTTCGTATAGTGTCACGAGGTGCTACCCACATCTGTAGCCACGGATTTACATCTAGCGGTTTACCCATTGAAAACTCCAATTAATTTATAATTTTAGAATAGTAATAAAAAATATACTTTTCAATATAATATTATAACCAAACTACGCAACTATATAATTATTTGAAGCTTGCAATGAATAAAATAGTTATTTAGATCCGATAACATGCCCTATTGTTTCAACACAAATCATGTTTGTCGTTCCCTGAACCCCAAACGGAGCGCCGCCTGTCACAACGACAAGATCTCCTTTCTTGACAAGCCCTCGCTCTAAAGCAAAGGCGCTAACATAGGCAAAAGCCTCCGCTAACGTTTTTGCCTGTGTCGGCTCTGCTGGAATAACGCCCCACTGCAGGGCCAGCTGATGGTAGACTTTAATATGTCCAGTACAAGCAACAATAGGCATTTTTGGACGAAAAGAAGAGAGAAACCGCGCTGTAAAACCACTATCCGTAAAAGCAAAAATTGCAGCAGCTCCTGTGCTATAGGCTGTTTTAACAGCTGCAAGTGCAACCGATGAGGTAATTGATGTACACTCTCTTTGCACATTCTGATAGAAAAAATCTCTATATTCAAACTGCTTTTCTGTCTCATCTGCAATAGAGCGCATCATGGAAACTGTCTCTTGAGGGTACTGACCCATTGCTGTTTCCCCAGAAAGCATAATTGCAGAAGTCCCATCATAAATTGCATTAGCAACATCTGAAACCTCCGCGCGAGTAGGGCGTGGATTTTTAATCATCGATTCTAGCATTTGCGTGGCTGTAACAACTGGCTTACCACTTCTATAACAGTGATGAATCATCATTTTTTGCAATGTCGGTACCTGCTCCAAAGGCATTTCAACACCAAGATCACCCCTTGCCACCATAATTCCATCCGCAGCATCGACAATCTGAGCAAAGTTATTTACACCTAAGATATTTTCAATTTTTGCAAAAACAAGAACATTTGATTTTCCTTGTTTTGCTAAAAGAGCTTTAATTTCCTGAATATGTTCTTGTGACCGAATAAATGAAGCTGCAATAAGATCAATATCTAACTGACAACCAAATATAATATCTTGAATATCCCTTTCTGTCATCGCAGGAAGATCAACAGATGCACCTGGTATATTTACCCCCTTTTGACTTCTAATCACGCCCCCATTAAGAATCTCTACTAACACCTCATCTTTCTTTTTTTCTAAAACATGGCCAATCAAATACCCATCATCAAAAAGAATCCGCATCCCTTCTTCCAAAGCATCTACTGCCTTATCTGGACACAGCGTCCATCTATGCTCACTCCCCTCTACATTTTCCTTAGTTAGCCAGACTTTTTGCCCAGCTTCCACAGCAATATGCCCATTTGCCATCATACCAAGACGAATTTCAGGACCCTTTGTATCCAACATGATTGCAAGTGGAACATGTAACCGTGCGCGCACAGCCTTAAGATCTTGAATTACGCGTGCATGATCTTCCTGAGTCCCATGGCTAAAATTTAAACGGGCTACATTCATTCCGCTGCGTATCAATCTTTCGATGTTATCCTCTCCTGCAACAGCTGGCCCCATAGTACAAATAATCTTTGTCCTTGTCATCGAAATCCCCTTTTTTCATCCATGCTACCATGTTTGCAAAATATAAAAACATCATGCTATTTAGATTTATATGAAGAAAAAACATACTGCGCAGGCGTGGGTGATTTGGTCTTTAAGCGCCCTGTTTATGTGCTATAAATACGTCCTTGAAGTCTCCCCAAGCGTTATGACAACCCCCTTAATGCAAACGTTTCACATCTCTGCAACACAACTTGGAAACTTGGTCGCAAGCTATTTTTATGCCTCCCTACTCCTACAACTTCCAGCAGGACTACTACTTGATGGTATAGGGCCTAGGAAAATCACAACCTGCATTATTGCCTTATGCGCCATAGGAGCAATCTTGTTTTCAAGTACACAGGTAATTTTTCTTGCAGCCATTGGCAGATTTTTAATGGGTATTGGAGCTGCTTTTGCCCCCATCAGCTGCCTTAAATTAACACTAAACTGGTTTCCCAAAAAACAATTTGCTTTTATGGCAGGTCTTATGATGGCAGTCGCTATGCTAGGCGCTGTAGGAGGACAAGCCCCTCTAGCTGGACTCATTGCAAAAGTCGGATGGAACTATAGCCTACAACTACTCGGTTTCTTCGGCTTTGCGCTCGCTTTACTATTTTGGATTATCGTTCGCGATAAAAACAAAGTACATGTCATAAAAGATTCCTCTACGCCCCCTCCCATCTTTACATCTCTTTTGCATATCATAAAACATAAACAATCATTTTGGCTTTCCATCTACAGTGGACTATCCTTTGCCCCTGTTATGGTATTTGGAGGTCTTTGGGGCGTAAACTTTGCAGAAAAAGCCTTTGCCGAATCACAAAACATCGCAGCGCAGTCAGTGTCCCTTATTTTTATTGGGTTTGCAGTCGGAGCGCCCCTATTTGGCTGGTTTTCAGACTGGCTAGGTAAAAGACGCTCTGTGATGACATGGGGAACCCTAGGCGCCCTCGTATCTATCTGCGCTGTGATCTATCTTCCCACATCCTTTACAGCTCAGATAAGTGCTCTATTATTTTTCTTATTTGGTTTTTGTATTAGCAGTTTTTTACTCTGCTTTACAATGATATGTGAAGTGCACCCAGCTCTAATGGCCGCAACAGCTGTAAGCTTTATGAACACATTCAATGCGCTATTTGGCGCCTTCTCAGATCCACTGGCAGGAAAGCTCCTCGATCTTACATGGGACGGCACTCTTATAGACAGTGCGCGCAGCTTCTCTCTCTATGGCTATAAGATCGCCTTTCTTATGCTACCCATTTACCTTATTCTTGCGCTTTTGTGTCTAACACGCATCAAAGAGACACACTGCAAACACATCACTCCCAGCTCACTTCCCTAACGAACATCTGTGGAATGGTCATGACGCCACAGCAAAATCGTGGCGGATTTGCAAGCAGATGCGTGCGCAAATAGTGATAGGTGCCAAGACCTACTGGCGCTATTTTCTCAGATAAGCAAGATCCTAAAGCCGCAATATGCATAAGACCAACATCACTTTCAAAAGAGCTACTTAGGACAAAAGAAATACCTCTACTTACAGCCCAATCATATAAAGGACGTGCCGAGCTCTCCCCTCCCTGAAGCGACGGCTTGTAAATCAAAGCCTTTAAATGAGGGATTTTTTCTAAATCTTGCAGAGTAAGCAGACTGGGAAATGATTCATCCACCGCCAAAGGCTGCACATGAAAATCTACAAGATCACGTGGATTAGAGGCAGGCTC
>CAMFJP010000018.1 GCA_945957075.1 uncultured Chlamydiae bacterium | reverse complement strand
GTATTGAATAAAATACAGGGCCGCTCTAATTAGTTGAAAAATAGGAGCTTTCACGCGGGCCCACGGGCTTAAAAAACCCAAAGCTCAGGTTATTAAGGGGGGTCCCATTTATAAACGACTCCCCCAATCACAATCGTTCTATACACCCAAGGATCATCATTTTCACGAAGGAGCCTGTCACACCCCATCACAAAGCCCTTGATAAAGCCATATTTTTGCATTGCAAGCTGCATGTAACGTGAAGAAGTTGGTCTAAAATGACTACGAGGACCATCAACAGGTGAAATCACCTGTTGATGAAAATTAATCACATGATCCGCCATCCGCACAGCAAAAGAGTGCTTTTTACGCGCAGGCATCCCAGACGAAATCGCAAGCTTTGCATCTCGGCCCCATGGCTCATGATACCCAGGCGCCGCACACACAACAAGTGGCACCACTAAAATAATACTGATACAAAATTTCATTAAAATGCGTGGCCCAATGTTAAAACTGGAAAAAGATGATGCTTATGCATTAAAGGCGTTGCATACCTTTCATAAAGACGTTCATTGTAAAGCTTTGCCTCTTGCTGTGCGCCCCGAATCCCCCCAAAATACCATCCCATCTCAAAACTTGTCAAAATAGCACCCGCTGCAATCTCTCCCTTATTAAAACAGTGCCAAGCAGCTGCAATAAACAGCCCATTAAGAAGAAATGCGGTAGCCGCCGACTGCTTTTGCCCTATATACCAATATCCTGCACCAGGCAAAAGAGCGCTAAGCCACTGGGCATGCCGCGGCGATCTGCGCTCGCTTCTATATAATTCACAAAATTCTTGAACGTATAACTCAGAATGCGCACATAACGTATTCAAATCACCCTGCATAAAGGCAGAATATAAAGACAAAGATTCCTCAAGCTTAGGCTGTTTTTCCCGAATAATGTGTAAAACAACAGCCGCCTTTTCTTCCTGACCTGTCTTTTCATAACTATCATATAAAATCGTTAAGAGATCAAAAAATGCAGGAAAGGCGTCATCGACTCCCTCAAGAGAACTTCCTTCAAACGTTTCAACAACCTCTGCATACCTCTGCCCAAGGTAATAACATAAAAGAATTTCATAAAGACACTCAAGATCCCTTGGAGATGGAGGCCCAAGCAAACTAGCTCTTTTAAATGCAGTAATTGCCTGGTAAAGATCAAGCGTACGGGCAAAACCACATCCAATCACCATCTCTTTTCCCCAATCCTCCGCACGCTCCTCTGGACTCAACGGAGCAAATGGGGACGGCAATTGTTTTAAATACTTATCTTGGACAGCATACTGAATTTTCGGCTCTATGGGATCATCAACGCGCCTGCTACACCCACAACACAAGCAGATCACAATGACACTTTGGAAAAAAAATTTCATGAATACTATACTAACGCACTCTATATTTTATACCAATAGAGCGCCGTATCACAAAAGGTCTACTGAAAAAAAGGGTAGTACTTCTTAGGAAACATAAGCTGTGATATAAGCTGATATCAGCGCATATAGTAACCTAAGCTGCTTGGTTTTTATGAGTCTTTCTCTTCAAATGGTCATTGCAACTCTGCTCGGCGTATTTGCAGGGCTGTTTCTTGGGGATGTCAGCACGGTCTTTGCTCCATGGGCTGCAGCCTACATCATGGTCCTGAAAATCACAACTGTGCCCTATCTAATCGGAGCCATCATTCATGGTGTTGGACAGTTTAGCCCAACACAAGCAAAACAAATTCTTAAAAAAGGCCTTCTTTTTATCACCAGCGCTTGGATCGTAAATATTCTCTTTATTTATCTAATCTACACAGCGTTTCCACATGCTAGAGGCAAAGAGACCGCAGGCTATGTTCCCGAGCAGTCTCTTAACGTCAATTTTGCAGAATTGCTTATCCCTGACAATATTTTTTACGATCTTGCTAATAATGTTGTTCCAGCAATCGTCGTTTTTTCCTTGCTGATAGGACTAGCTCTTATCCATATTAAAGATAAAACACACACCATGCTCTCTTTACAAACTTTTGTAGAGGCCCTTACAAAAATCACCTCTTGGATCAGCAAAATCACCCCCTTTGGAACATTTCTTATCATTGCAAATCAAGCAGGGACCATCCAACTTACAACCATCAAGCAAGTCGCAACCTACATCATTTTATACATTCTAGGCTCTAGCCTAATCGTATTTTGGGTGTTTCCACGTATTACAAGCATGCTAACCCCCATTTCGGCACTACGATGGCTAAAACAACTTCTACCCATACTCCTTCTTGTGTACACAACCAACGTTGTGATCGTCTGCCTTCCCTACATCATGGAAATCATCCTACAAGAAACACAAACTCTCTATCCACGCGATGAAAAAGCAGAAAATAGCGTACAAGGGCTCGTCTCTGTTATTTTCAATCTCCCTCTGGGTTCCTTATTTATTGTCGTATTTATTCTATTCTGTTCGCTTTTCTACAACCTCCCTCTTAACTTAAACGGACAATTGCAACTACTTTTAAACGCCTTTCTAACAAGCCTTGGGGCCGTAGGAATAGGATCTTGGGTAAACAGTCTCACATTCCAATTAGACACGCTAGGACTTCCGCTTGACGCTGTAAACCTATATTTTACAACACTACCCTTTACCTCTGGATTTCAATCCATGATCTCCGTCATGGAACTTGCCACCCTATCTCTATTAGTTACTTTAGCCTGTAGACACCTTCTCTCTTTCCAATGGAAAAAAATCACAAAAAGCCTCTTGTGCACAGCCTTTCCCATCTTTCTTTTATTTACAGGCATCAAACTCTTTAACCCCTTACCAGAAATTCAAAATACCACACCCACAATCTGCGATGTAGATATCCCCTCATCCATTCCAGTCACGATCTATACAGAACCCTCTCTATCGCTTGCCTCGCCAAACACTCAGGACCCCCTTGAACACATTCTAGCTACAAAAACACTGCGCGTCGGCTATCACCCAAACACCCCTCCATTTTGCTTCTACAACTCAAGAGGGCACCTTGTAGGCTATGATATTGCTTTTGCATACGCTCTAGCGCGAGACCTTGGATGCGCACTTGAATTTATCCCATTAAATTATGCAGAAATTCACAACGAATTGAATAACAATATTTACGATATTGCTATGTCTGCAATCTCGATTATTCCAGAAAGACTCAAGCACATGTGCTTTACAAAAGCCTATATGAAAAATAAATTAGTTTTCGTTACGGGAAATAAAAAAGCAGGCGCATCCGCTCTAAATGATCCTGATATCACCATTGCAGCAATTAAAGGCTCTGCTTATGAAAAACTCGTTTCCGATCTTTTACCTGGGAAAGATTGTATTGTCTTAGACAGTTATCAGGAATTTATCACTCAGTACCCAGATGCATGGCTGCTTTGGGAAGAGCAAGAGGCAATATCATGGATTGTAAGACATCCCCAATTTTGCCTTATTTATCCAAGCCCCTCGCTTGGAGAAGATCTTTTAGGCTATGCGGTCAAATCGACTTCTGAGCACTGGCTATGCTTTCTGAACCAATGGCTTGCTTTAAAAGAATCTGCCGATTTCGCTGAAAAGCAGAAAAAAGAATGGATTCTTGGATACACGCAACCAAATCCTACACAAAATCCAAGATGGTCTATTCTAAGAAACGTACTACACTGGAAATCAGCCCCTTCCAAAAAGGAGTGACCTCCCTTTAGAAACACAAACTCCACCCCTATAAAAAATAATACCAAACGCGATACATATGACGTTGTTTATCGCGGTTGGTATAAAGCTTAACGAAGGTGTTCGGAAATTTCACCCGGATGAGAGCTTTCTGCATGGACCTCGGCTTTTATATTATCAGGCAGGGGCGATTTAGCGAGGACACCTTGAGCCTTCACAACTTCAATATCGAACACTAGCAAGGAATTCGGAGGGAGATAGCCATGTGTACCATAGGCTTTATCTGGATGAATATAAACGATACGACGCTCTCCCTCTTGCATCCCTAAAAGCCCTGCTGTAAACCCAGGAATTGTCTCGTCTAAAGAAAGCACCTCATCCTCACGAGAAACTGTAAAGACGGTCCCATCCACATACCTTCCCTCATAACGAATAACAGGAGAACCATGTTCTTCAACAACCGGACCTGTGCCCTGAGTCACAATTTTATATTGCACCTTACCGTCCCCAATTGAGACAACACCATCTACTGTGCGATTTGTTTCTAAAAACAATTCCGCTTGAGCCAGATTCTCTGCAGCTTTTACCTCAAGAGCTCTGGTATGCGCTTCTGTGATCGCTTGCACACATTCTGCTTCCGTCATGGGCGCCTCTCTACCAGCTGCCGCATCTTGAAGACCTTTAATGACGTGCGCAACATCAAACTGCACGCCCATCCCCTCTAAATTTTTACCGATCAGGTGGCCAAATGCCTCAGACAAATACTTAATATCTTGTGTCTTTTTTTCTTCTTCTGCGCTAACAAAACAGCAGGCTACAGCCGCTCCCAATGTAACATATGCATACTTCATCATGATTGAATTGCTCCATTTAAGGCAGGTTCTGACATGGCAGCTCCCACCGGCTCTAAAATAGTTACAGTCTCTTGCTGAGCTGTTAACGCCTGGAACTGTTTGCCAAGCCGTTTAACAGCATATATCCAACCAGCAATCACAAATGCTAAAATAACCGCTACATAAGGCGTACATAGAGAAACAGAGCCAAGCATCATGATCAAACACTGATACATAATGGCCCCACCAGATTTTCCAAGTCGAGAGCCCACCCCATCAATTGCAGCTTTCCCCTTTAGTCTACACTCACGACTTAAAGGAATAAACGCCATTTCTTTTGTAGCATCGTAAAACGTGTACTTACTGGCTCTAGAAAGACAATTTTGCAAAGAACCAAAAAACACACTAAGCGCTAAAGGCGTCACCCCAAGAAATGTGGATACCATCCCACCTATACTATGATCCTTAAGTAATAAGAACGAAAAAAATCCGATCCCTGTCACCAAAACAATAACAGCCGGAATAAGTGCTGTACACGTCCAACTCAAACGCCGAATAACATTCCCAGAAATGATAATAGAAACAATCGAAGACACCACTCCCATAGCACGCAGCACCTGTCCCATGTAGGCATTATAATCATTTGGATTTGGGTACAGGTGCTTCATTTGATCCTTCCAAATCACCTCTGTCAAATTAATCGCAATATTGTAGCCCACAACAATAATCGCCATATAGAAAAGATATTTTGACTTCCAGATGTAGCTAAAATTCTTTCTCATGCTCATGCGCACTTTTTCTTGCGCATTTTCTCCATGTACAGCAGTACCATCGCGATACCCAAGACCGTGAACATGCAACCATCTAAACAAAAAGATAATTCCAAAACCAGCCACTACAACTAAAACATTTAAAAACAAAATCGACTGCCCCCAAGGGTCATCCCCAAAAGGTAAAATTAATTTTGATCCAAGTTGAGATATGAAAACTAGCATCTGTCCAGCCAAACACCCAGCAACATTACCCCCAATTAACACAAGAGCATAAAAGCGCTTTGCCTCTTTAACATTTGTGACTTCATTAGCAAAACCCCAAAAAAGCACCGTCATAATCATAGTGCTCCAGAGCTCAGACATAATATAGAAAGCGCTATAGGTCCAATTACGCAAAATAGCAACAAACCCCCCACACCCAGCTGGTAAAAACGCTTGGAGTTTATCCGCTGTTTCATGTGGATGAAGAACATCCCTTAAAGGGTATAAAACCGTTGCAAACAGTAAAAAAAAGGTTAAAAACCCACCTATAATTACATAAAACACCCTTTCCCTTTCAAAGCGATTAGAAAGCCTGGTAAAAATATATGTCATTAAAATCGCCATAGGCAAAATAGCCCACACCTTTAGAAAAGGAATAATTTCTGCACCTGAAGAGGGGGCCGTTACAACAAGTGCATCTTTTGCACCACGAAGCAAATTATAATTGAAACAAATAAAGAAATAAATAATGAGCATAGGCACGAACCGCCTGTACTCTCCCTTATGGACAGGCCACAAAAAAGATCGAAATCCACAAAGCAGCTGTGCAAAAGACATACGTTATGTACTCCCTTAAGGCAGAGGGAGAGACTCCTTGCTGAAGATTATAGCCAACCTGCAATATTTAGCAACACAAGCTCTAATCTCAGTTACGCGGTTTTTTCAAAAACATGGAATTTCGAAAAAGGTCTAATAATAGACCTATTGCGTAACAACAAAACACACTTGATCTAAAAAAATAACTATGTTTAACATAAAAATATAAGACAACTAACAAAAAAAAATGGTCTCTATGAAAAGATTTGATAAAAGAAAAGAATCAAAATTAACTACAAAAACTCACAGCAAAAACAAACTCCAAAACCCCACCCTAGACAAAGACTCAAACCCGACAAGCGGATCTAGAAAAAAAACGACGTAACTGCAAACTAACAAGGTATAAAAAAGAGGCCACAAGGGCAATGGTAGCGCCAGGGGGCCAATTAAGAAAATAGGAAAGCGCAATACCCAATATCACGCATATACAAGATAAAATAACCGCCAGCCGCATCATAGAACCAAGACTGCGTACGTAACCACTTGCAATAGCAGCTGGTATTGTAAGCATTGCAACCACAAGCACAGCGCCTACAATCTGAATCAACACGACAACGGAAATAGCTACAAGACAAAGCAACAACTGATAATAACCGCGCACAGAAATTCCTCTAAGCTCTGCCAGCTGCTCATCAAAACAAATCGCTAAAAACTTCTTATGAAACACAGCCGTTAAAACAAATACACACAGATCCAAACCAATCAATAAAGAAATATCGCTCAAGCTAACCCATAAAATATTACCAAAAAGAAAGTTCATGAGTTCAACATTATAACCAGGAGTCAATGCTGTAAATATCACTCCCAAGGCCATGCCGCATGACCAAAGTGCTCCAATGACAGTATCTTCACGGTCCTTATGCCGAACATGCACCCATCCCATAAAAAATGAAGCGATAACAGCTGCAACAAGCGCTCCATAAAGAGGAGAAAGCCAAGGAATATCGAGCGTTCTTCTTAAAAACAAAAAAAGACCCATCCCCCCCAATACAGCATGAGCAATACTACCACTAATAAACACAATTCTTTTTACAACAACATAAGAACCTACAATCCCCCCGGTTACAGAGGCAGCACAACCGGCCCAAAGAGCCATCTGTACAAAAGGATTCATACCCCACTCCTTGATCCATGATATAAACCCAATTGAACATGCTGACACACAAGCTCCGGCCTAGAAAAAACCACATGGCGATGCACACAAAGTAGTTTAGAAAACGTATCCATCCAACCAGAAAGGTGATGGGTCACCATAAGAATTGTCATCTGAGACTTTAAAGACAAAAGCAACTCGTAGACCCCCTCTTCAGCACACGGGTCTGCATGCGCTGTCGGCTCATCTAAAAGAAGCAGCTCCGGATTGGACACAATAGCCCGAGCAATCAACACCCTCTGTGCTTGCCCTCCAGACAAAGCTCCAAACAAAGTCTTTTTGTAAGAGGCAAGCCCAACAAGGTCAAGGGCAGAATCCACTTTTCCTTGCATATCCCCTTGGAACCCTAAAAGCCCCATCTCTACCACCTGCTCGACTGTTACAGGAAAACTTCTATCCAATTGTATTACCTGGGGAACATACCCAATAGCTTTCCGAGCTCGAAAAGGCGAGCCCCCAAACACAAAAACCTCCCCTTTAGAAGGGGATAAAAAACCCATAATCAATTTAAAAAGCGTCGTTTTTCCCCCACCATTAGGACCAAAAATTCCAATAAAATCCCCTTGCAATACTTCAAAATTTACGTCCTGCAAAACAGGGGTACTCCCATAAGAAAAACTCATATTTTGAAACGAGATAACAGACGTATTCATGGAGATGCAATCAGTTGAGCAAGTTCACGTAAATTATTCAAATAATCATACGCGTAGGGATCTATTTCATGAGTAGAAAGACCAAGTTCGAGAGCTATGACCTCAGCCCCCCTGTTATTGTAGCCTTTTTGCGTAAAAATCTTTTTCAAATCATGCTCCATAACATGACCTAAAAGACGAGAAATATCTTGAGGCAAAGGATCCTTACCCTCCACTTCAACAGAGAGCTGCTCTAAATCATAATCCTTACAAAAATAGGCCAAAGAGGGATGCGACAGCAAAACAAGAGTGTGCTTTTTAAAGTAAAGAAGGTCCTGAATATAAATATCCAAGCGCGTTAAATTCTCCTCAAGCTCGGACAAATTGTTTTTATATAAAACAGAGTGTTCTGGAAATTTTTCTATAAGCACCTGTGCAATCGAGCGTGCCTGCCTTATCGCATTTTTCGGACTCATCCACACATGCTTATCCACAGCCTCATGATGAAAGCTGTCATGAGCGCTATGATGAGCACAGACATGACCCCCTAAGAGCTCAGCCTCTTGCCAAACATCCACAATGCGCAAGTCGGCGGCCACCGCCTTGACAGAACGAATCAATTTATCCTCAAACATCTCGCCAGCGCACACCCAAACACGCGCGTCTGCAACAGACGCTAGATCTCGTGGGGAAGGCTCAAACACATGAGGATTCGCCCCCTGCGGCACAATAGTCACAACCGAGGCAGTATCCCCCACAAGTGACTCAACAAGAAAAGCATAGGGCGCAATACTTGCTAATATAACCGGCTTTTTAGAAGGGGTAGTCCGTGTACACCCACACAAAACAATTAAAGCTCCAAGAATCCACAAACTTTTCATACAGCAATTATCCCCCTGAACCTACAATTTGCGCAATGAAAATTACTACTAGACAGCAATCCAACCTGCAAGATATTCTTTGTAAGGCAGTGTGATCGCAAAGAGGTACTACATCATTATGGACAAACAAAGACGCTGGCAGCGTGCTGTAATTTTACTTGTCACTATCCTTACCATCTACAATATTCTTCCTACAGTATTTTTTTACACAAAGCCTTTAAAGACACCTATTGATGCGGGCAGAGCTAAAACCATTACAACATCGATTACCAATCGCGTAAACCATTTAGAAAGCGATGCGCAAGAATGGCTCCACGCCTTTTGCTCTCTTTTAAACATTAAAGCCTCTACAATCTCACAAGATGTTGAAGACCCTTCCCTCATCCATCTCACTTTTAAAAAAGAGGAAGACGCAAAAAAATTTGAAACCTACTTACCAAGAGCAGGCTCGCTGATTTCCTTTGTCCCGGCTCAACTCTCCTTATATAAGTCCGAAAGACAACCCGGATCCGTTACTGTACAAAGAAGAATTCCCCTCCATTTTGATACAGCTACAAGCAACTCTTCTTTTCAATTTGTAACAAAAACAACGCCCTCTGGAGCCCCTACCGAAGAATACAAAACTATCATCTATGATAGAGCAGCCCAAATCATTGCTTCTTTAGGCAATACCCCAACGGCGGCTCTCTACGTTCAAGCTCTATACGATCATAAAAAAGAAAATACAGAGGAAACGGCATTAGCTCTTGCCAATTACATTTGTGCATGTGCAAAAGCATTCCCTAAAAACTCCCCCATCCTAGAACGGTTTTTTGCAACCTTAACACAAGTAGACAGTTCACAAAAACAAGCGTTAATTGAAAATACTATTCAGGCGCTTGAAACCGCAAAAACTCATCTAGACCCCAAAGAAACTAAAAAAGCCTCCACATTCCAAGAGGCCTTATCCCTTATTAAGACATACCACCAAGCATTCCTAAACGGAAAATCCCCTCTTAACTACCAAATAGCACAAGACATGCTTGCGCGTTCTGGTCCGACCCCCCGCCTTTCTATGGGGGGAAGAAACCCACTCGTCGAATTTGTCAGCATTGATTGGGAAAAACAACAAATCTATCTACACCTTTTTGCCGATTTTGTTCACTACAGAGCATCTATTGAGCCCACAGCTTACAGCTCTATTGAAAAAGAAAACCTCGAGCACTTTCTATACGACATCGTATCAAACGTATCCAGACAAACTGCAGAGACGATCAATCCCGATAAAACCTTTTTTACAATCCCCTTTTCACACCTGCAAGAAAGCAAAAGCCTACTTGCATTTGATCTCGGTGCACTTGCCACAATTCAAGCGCAGCAAATAGAAAAAAGTATTCTTCTTTCCTGGGAACCGCTTTCTCCAGACCTAAGAAAGGATACATTTCCAATTCGAGATTATACATCCTATCAAAGCGAAAAATCTCTAGATAAAGAACTAGGTCTTGTCATCTACGCGCCAGCTGCACACAAACAATCCCCTCCAGCCGGCTTCCGTACAGGCTCTATTTACGTCATTGCAAAAGGATGGAATAAAATCGTACAAAGACTTCAAACGCATACATCCGCCGAAGCGCACATGCAATTTACAAAAGATTTCAATGCTCTTCTTGAACTTTTGCAACAAAAGGGCTTTTTAGGATACCCAGCTTATTCTGGATCTTTTGGCTCAGAGTATAGTCAAGATTTTATTTTTGAAGCTCCCAACTACTACTACCCAACCCTACAAGCAACAAGAGAACAATTTACAGTCCAAGGATCCCAAAGGTATGCCACTTTAGAGTTTACGAATGTAGAGCAACGCATTTTAGAAGAAAATAAAATAGAAACGCGCATACATGAAGACTTGCTTAAATGGCGCGATGATTACAGAGCAGCACAGCTGCATATGAAAGGTAGCCTTCCTTTCGATGTCCCAAAACCAACCAAAAGCCCCCTATGGAGCAACTTTACTCTTAGCTTTGCAAAGTACTTTAGAGGGGATGAACGTAAAATTTTGCACTGGGGCCTTGATCTCTCTGGAGGTAAAACAGTACAAATAGAAATGAAAGACACCTCAGGCAAACCAATCACCAATGAAGCAGACATCAAACAAGGCATTAGCGAACTTTATGCCCGCGTCAACAAAATGGGAGTTTCTGAAGTCACACTACGCCAAGAAGGAAATTATATTACATTAGATTTCCCAGGATCACAAAATCTATCGGCAGCAGAGCTTGTCAAAGCCTCTTCCATGTACTTTCATGTTGTTAATGAAAAATTCGGCACACATAACACCGAAGTCGCAGGGTCTGTAAATACATTTTTGCAAAACGTATGGAATGAAGCCGTTGTCACAAATCGCACAGGCTCAGACGACATTCAAAGAATAGCCTGGCGCCATTTTTACGGGGAAGAAACGAGCGAAAATGCAACCCCCCGAGGAGAACTAGCTCAATTTTTACATGGGCAAGGTCTGCGTCTTGCTCACCCGGACAGCCCCTCCACCACCTTTTTTAATGACACCCTTTCAAAAGTTGCTAAATTCAGAGGGGAAGACTACACCGATTGGCACGGACAAACCCATCCTCTACTCATTGTATTTCACAATTATGCCCTTGAAGGCGCAAGTCTCAATCAAATTCACGCCTCCTATGACCCAACAAAAGGCAATTTCCTCTCTTTCACCGTACAAAGTTCTAGGTCTATTAAAGGAGAAAAGTTCTACCCTCAAGAAGATCTCTATGCCTGGACCTCTGTATTTTCAAAAGAAAAAGTAACAGGAACACCAAGCGAAGCCTATTCAGGAGGTCTTGGCTGGCGTATGGCTGTGATCCTTAACGGTTCTGTCATTAACGCGCCAACCCTAGATACTGGTCTACGCGATAGCGCTATGATTACAGGCAGCTTCTCACAACGCGAAGTCAACCAATTAGAAGCCGATCTTAAGGCAGGCTCTCTTTCGTTTACCCCACATATCTTGTCTGAAAGAAATGTCAGCCCAGAACTTGGCCTTAAAGAGCGCTCCTTTGGCATTCTAGCAACCGTAATTGCCCTTACCCTCGTCATCGGCATTATGCTTTTTTATTATAAATTCGCAGGAATTGTCGCCTCCATTGCCGTATTATTTAATCTTATTATTATTTGGGCGACACTACAGAATCTACAAGCAACCCTATCTCTTGCTTCCATAGCAGGCATTATCCTAACACTCGGCATGGCCGTAGACGCAAACGTTCTTGTCTTTGAAAGAGTTCGAGAAGAACTTACTCTTACAGGCAGAATCGCAGCAGCTCTGCAAGCTGGATACAAAAAAGCCTTTTCCGCCATTGTAGACTCCAACCTAACCACAATTATCGCAGGGCTTATCTTACTACAATTTGATTCTGGCCCGATTAAGGCGTTTGCAATCACACTGATCATTGGCGTCATTTCTTCCATGTTCACAGCACTGTTTATGACACGCTATTTCTTCACAGGTTGGGCGCAAAACCCAAAAAACAAACAATTAAAAATGGCGCAATTTATCAACAGCGCTCACTTTAATTTTCTCCGCATGACAAAACCAACCGTCATCGTATCTGCATGCGTTGTATTACTGGGTGTTTTTGCCTGCTTTAAACAAAAAGAAGCTCTTCTTGGCATGGATTTCACAGGCGGTTACGCTTTAACGTTAGATCTTCCTAAAACACCAGAGGAAAACTACAGAGCACGCATAGAAAAAGCCCTTATCGCCCAAGGCGCTTCTTCAAAGGATTTTCAAGTCAGAGAACTAACTCCATCAAATCACGTACGCCTCTTTTTAAGTAGATCCCTAGAAAAACCAGGCAACCCTCTTTATCGTCTAGAAAGTGAGACAACATATACTGAGGTCGCCTACACATACGAAAACTTTCCAAAAATAATATGGGTAGTTCAGGCGCTGGAAAAACAAGGCATCCTACTAGACACTACAACACTCGAGCACTTAGCGGACAACTGGACTCAAATCAGCGGACAAATTTCTGGAACCATGCGCAATCAGGCTCTACTTGGACTGTGCATCGCCCTAATTTGTATTTTCATCTATATTGCAGCACGATTTGAATGGACATACGCAGCTGCCGCTACACTGTGCACAGCGCACGATGTCATTTTTACAATCGCCGCTCTAGCATTATTAAATATCATCGGCGTACCCGTGCATATTGACCTGAATACAACCGTAGCCCTCATGACCATCATTGGCTATTCTTTGAACGATACCATTATCGTATTCGATAGAATTCGGGAAGATATACGCACTAGAAAAAAAGCGCCTCTACAAACGATTATCAACCATGCGCTAAATGCTACTTTAAGCCGTACAACGCTTACTTCAGGAACCACCCTCTGCGCTCTACTTCCCCTTATTTTACTTGGGGGCAGCACGATTTTCGGATTTGCGCTTGTAATGGCAATAGGCGTTGTGTTTGGAACCCTCTCTTCTTTATTTATCGCAGCACCTCTTATGGAATATTTCCATAATCGAGAATTAAAAAAAGAGAGTCGTCTATTGAGCTCTTCATGAACAAGGCACTTTTAAACCGCAGAGGCCCCGTTTGGATCTACCCTAAAGTAGATTCTGAATGGAACAGAGCAATTGTTAAAGAGTTCAACATTCACCCCGTCACAGCGCAGGTTCTCGCGTCTAGAGGATTTACAGATCTAGAAGACATTCACGATTATCTATACGCAAAATTACCACACCTTCTAGATCCCCAACTTTTTCCAGATATGGACAAAGCAACAGAACGCATTTTTCAAGCCCTTGCCAGAAAAGAACATATGCTAGTCTATGGAGACAACGATGTCGATGGCATGAGCGCTACAGCGCTACTCACCGAATTTTTACGCTTTATCGGGGGAAATGTTTTTTTCTACATTCCCAATCGAGCAACGCTTAGCCGGAGTCTTTTATTAGACGCATTAGAATACGCATTAAAAAATACATGCTCTCTTATTATTACAGTCGACTGCGGGATTACCTCAGCTGAAGAAATTGCAGAAGCCACAAAAAAAAACATCGATGTCATCGTCACAGATCATCACGAACCCACAGCAAAACTTCCCCATTGTGTTGCCACCCTGAACCCCAAACTCCAAGGAAGCACCTACCCCAACCGGGACATTACAGGAGTTGGCGTTGCATTCAAATTAGCTCATGCCCTTACAAATCAATTAATTGCCAATGGAGAAATTAGCGCGACGAAAATCGATCTTAAGCGCTACCTAGATC
>CAMFJP010000017.1 GCA_945957075.1 uncultured Chlamydiae bacterium | reverse complement strand
ACATTTGATGTCGAAGGAAGGGTCGATAAGGCATTGACTCTTTTGAAAAAAGAACTTGACTTAAGTAAGTTGCAAAATAGCATCACACAGAAAATTGAATCCTCTATTTCTAAAACGCAAAGGGAGTTTTTTTTAAAAGAGCAGTTAAAAACGATTAAAAAAGAGCTTGGTTTAGAAAAAGATGATAAGACATGCGATCTAGATAAGTTTGAAGCCCGTTTAAAAAAGCGTACTCTTCCAGAAGATGTCATGACGGTCATCAAGGAAGAGATGGAAAAGTTACAACTGCTCGAAGTGCAGTCAGCGGAATATGCAGTATGTCGCAACTACCTTGATTGGCTCACGATTATTCCTTGGGGCATTTGTAGCAAAGAGAATGATGATTTAGGCCACGCAGATCGGGTCCTTAAGGAGGATCATTATGGTCTTGAGGACATTAAGGAAAGGATTTTAGAATTTATTAGTGTTGGGAAACTTTCTGGGGGTGTTAAAGGAAGCATTATTTGCCTAGTGGGGCCCCCTGGCGTTGGAAAGACAAGTATTGGTAAAAGTATTGCACGCGCTTTAAATAGAGAGTTTTTCCGTTTTTCTGTTGGGGGTATGCGCGATGAAGCGGAGATTAAGGGGCACAGGCGTACTTACATCGGGTCTATGCCAGGAAAGCTCATACAGGCTTTAAAGTTTACGCAGGTGATGAATCCAGTGATTATGTTGGATGAGGTTGATAAAATGGGTCGTAGCTATCAAGGGGACCCAGCATCTGCCCTTCTTGAGGTGTTAGATTCTGAGCAAAATAAAGACTTTCTCGATCATTATCTTGATGTACGTTGCGATTTGTCTAGAATTCTTTTTATTGTTACCGCTAACGTTCTAGATACGATTCCAGAGCCTTTAAAAGACAGAATGGATATTTTGCGTCTTTCTGGATATATCCAAGAGGAAAAGGTGCAAATTGCTAAAAAGTATCTTATTCCTCGTAATCGCAAAAGTATGGGTCTGAAAACAACCCAGGTAAATTTTACTCAAGAGGCAATCGGTTCGGTCATTGATGGGTATGCTAGAGAAGCTGGGGTGCGCTCTTTAGAAAATAATATAAAAAAAATCCTGCGCAAAGTTGCAGTAAAGCTTGTAAGAGATGAGGAAAAGGGAAAGAAATTTAAAAAAGAGAACATAACGGATAAAAATTTAGAGCAGTTTCTTGGTAAGCCTATATTTACTTCGGATCGTTTTTACGAAAAGACACCAGTTGGCGTGACGATGGGGCTTGCGTGGACAGCGCTTGGTGGGGCTACCTTATATGTAGAGTGTACAAGTGTTCCTGCAGAAAAAACGGAGATGAAGTTAACAGGTCAAGCTGGCGATGTAATGAAAGAGTCGGCGCAAATTGCATGGACATATGTGCAAAGTCACAAAGATTTTTATGCAAAAGATGTGAATTTTTTTGAAAAACAGCTTGTTCACATGCATATTCCTGAGGGGGCAACTCCAAAAGATGGGCCTTCTGCTGGTATTACTATGGTGACATCTCTACTTTCTCTTTTAAAACAGGTGCCTGTACGGGCAAATCTTGGTATGACAGGGGAGCTAACGCTTACTGGAAAAGTTTTGGCGATTGGCGGTTTAAAGGAAAAGTTGATAGCTGCTAAAAGATCGGGCGTGACGGTTCTTATTTTCCCTAAAGAGAATCGACGGGACTATGATGAGCTCCCAGCCTATATCAAAAAAGGGATTCAGGTGCATTTTGTGCAAGACTACAAGGATGTATACCGTGTTGCCTTCTCCGGAAAATAACTTTCTAAAGCTTGTGCAGCCCAAGGATCTTGGGGCATTTGCACAAGAGGTGCGGCTTGGTGGAAAGACGCTCGCTACGTTAAATGGGTCGTTTGATCTATTGCATGCTGGGCATCTTGCCATGTTACATGAGGCCTCTTTGCAGGCAGATGTTTTGCTGGTTGCTCTCAATAGTGATCTTTCGATTAAACAATACAAAAGTCCTTTGCGTCCTATTATTCCCCTGCATCAAAGGTTGCAGTTAATGGCAGCGCTTGAGATGGTCGACTATGTTACGTGGTTTGAGGAAACAGATCCCAGGGAACTTTTAAAGATTGTTCGGCCAGATGTCCATGTAAATGGCACGGAGTATGGAGAAAGTTGTATAGAGGCAGATATTGTAAGGTCTCAGGGAGGTAGAATCCATATTGTCGAGCTAGTGCCGGGCCTTTCCACAACAGCTCTTATCCAATCTATTGCTAAAACATGTTAAGTGTACGGCGTCTGATTGTCCTAGTGTGCATTGTCCTTTTTGTCTGGAATGCTGTAGAGGAAAGGGCTATGAGGATAAAGCTTGGGCAAAAAGATATTGGTATTCTTTTGACGCCTGTGCAGCGTGCTCTTTTTTTTGATTACCCACATGCCTATTCTGTTATAGAAAAGTGGGCAGAAGATCATCAGATTACTTCTCTTGAAGATACGCAAGATCTTTCTTCTGCCGATAGGGTGTTTTCTAGACGATTGAAGGGTCTTGCTTTTTGGAAAGGGGTATGGGATTGGTGGATGGAGGGAAAGCCGCACGTATCTCTTTTTGAAAAGATACGGGAAGGGCAAATTTATAGGGTGTTTACTCCATGTCTTTTGCATCGCGACGTGATGCATATTACATTGAATTTATTGGCGTTTTGGGTTTTAGCGCAGATGTTGGAAAGGCGTATTAAACCTTTGCGTATGGTAGCGCTTTTTCTTTTGATGGGCTGTATTGCCAATGTAGCGCAGTATCTTGCAGGCGGTCCTTTTTTTATGGGGATATCTGGTATTGTTGTTGGAATGGTGTGCTTTATTTGGATGCGACAAAGGGTGGCTCCTTGGGAGGGATATCCTTTGCATGCGATGTCTTTTATTCTTCTTGTGGTTTTAGTTGTTTTGATGTGGAGCGCAGAGCTTGTAGCGATGGCATTATATTGGGTAAAAGGGGCTCCTGTATTTACAGTCCCTATTGCAAACACAGCGCACATTGTGGGTGGGCTTGTCGGTATTTTATGTGGTAAATCGGCTGTATTTGCAAGGAGTCTTTCGTGAGTGTTCGTGATCTTATTATTTTAGGGTGTTCAAGTCAGCAGCCTACGCGTTTGAGAAACCATGGAGCCTATTTATTGCGGTGGAATGACGAGGGTCTACTTTTTGATCCTGGAGAGGGCACGCAAAGACAATTTATTTTTGCGGAAATTGCGCCGACTGTTGTAACGCGGATTTTTGTGAGTCACTTCCATGGAGATCATTCTTTGGGTTTGGGCTCTATGTTGATGCGTCTTAATTTGGATAAAGTAACGCATCCGATTCATTGCTATTATCCTGCAAGCGGCCAAATCTATTTTGATCGATTGCGCTACGGTACTATTTATCATGAAAACATTACAGTTATTCTTCACCCTGTGTTTTCTTCGGGTATTGTGCATCAGGATGAACAGTTTTGCATTGAGGCTTTTTTTCTTGATCATGGTGTTGAAAATATAGGCTGGCGTGTTACGGAGAGTCCGGTCCGTAAATTTAACAAGGAAAAATTGGATCTTTTAGGCGTTCGAGGGCCTCTTGTGCGTACACTAACGGAGAAAGGGATTTTGGAGCTTGGTGGGCATACTGTATCTTTGGATGATGTTAGTAAAGTTGTGCCTGGAGATGTATTTGCAGTTGCTATTGATACAAGACCATGTCAAGCGGTTATAGATCTTGCTTTCCATGCACAAATGTTTTTATGCGAAAGTACGTATTTGGAAAGACATAAGCACTTAGCCGAAAAACATCATCATTTGACCGCAAAAGAGGCTGCTTATATGGCTTCTCAGGCCTGTGTCAACCATCTTATTTTAACGCATTTTTCTGCCCGTTATCAAAATGTCGAGGAATTTGCAGACGAGGCGCGCACAATTTTCCCGCATACGGATGCTGCAGATGATTTCAAGCGTTTCCCCTTCCCGAAAAAAAACACATAAGACAGAATAGACCTCTTGCATAACTCGCTTTTCTTCCATAAAAAGAGGTCTAATCGTGCTTGGATTTTGTCCCTTGGGATCTGGCTCTAAAGGTAATTGCATTTATATTGGCAGCTCTGCAACAAAGATTCTTATTGATGTGGGCTTAAGTTGTAAAGCAATTGTGGAGCGCTTGCAAGTAATTGGAGTTGATGCTACAGAGATTGCGGCTATTATGATTACGCATGAGCACATAGATCACATTCGTGGCCTTGCCACTTTTTCAAAAAAATATGGCGTGCCTATTTGTGCCAATAGTGATACTGCAGCTGCGATAGAGAGTTATTTTGGCGTTTCTTTTAAATTTAAAATTTTCACAACAGGTGAGCGTTTTTCTTTTGGTGATATTGATTTTTTGCCCTTTAGCGTCCAGCACGATGCCGTTGACCCCGTAGCCTTTGTGATATGGGTAGAAGGATTGAAATTGGGTATTTGTGCAGACCTTGGATTTGTTACGCCTTCTGTGAAAAAGCATTTGGCTTATTGTGATTATTTGTATATTGAAGCGAATCATGAGCCCAGTATGGTTCACGCAAGCGCAAGGCCTCTTGTATATAAACAGAGAGTGCTTGGGCGATTAGGGCACCTTTCTAATGAGCAATGTGCAGAGCTTGTCCGAGACATTTATCATCCACAGCTAAGACATATCCATTTGGCACACCTGTCTTCTGAGTGCAATGCTCCTTTGCGCGCTTTAGAAAGAGTCCAGAGTATGTGCATAGCTCCAGTTGCCATTGCCAAGCAGGACGAAATCAGCCACCCTATTGTATTTCCCGTGATAGGCGTGTGAATTCTTTGGGAATTTCTGCTAGAAAGCGGCTGGGCGTCATAGTGCGGCTTGTCCCCCATAAAAATCTGTAGCGTGAAGCTGTAAGATAGAGTTGTTCTTGAGCTCTTGTAATGCCTACGTAGCAGAGCCGTCTTTCCTCTTCTATTAAAGCCTCTTCTTGCAAGGAATTGGCGTGAGGAAGTAGGGTTTCTTCCATGCCGACGATGGCGACAAAAGGAAACTCTAAGCCTTTGGCATGATGTAGAGTCATTAGGCGCACGCCTGGCTCTTGCGATGCACTTTCATCAGCAGAGGATCTAAGCGATATTTCTTCTAAAAAAGAGGCAAGGTCTGTCGATTCTCGAGTCCTTTGCCATTCCATCGCTTTGACAACGAGTTCATCTACGTTTTCTTTTCTTTCTCGATACGTTGTGGCATCTTCTTTTAGGTACTCTAGATAGCCGGAATCTTCAATAGCGCTTGTAAGTAGTTTGGGCAGTGGGGCATTTTCTGCTATTTGTCCTTTTAATCTGCGAATGACTTGAAGGTACTCAGTAAGGCCTTTAATTTGCTTGGCAGAGAGTCCACATGGTTCGCTGTGTTCTATGATTCCAATACATGTCGAAAGAATATCGATATTGAGATTTTGAGAGAGGTTATGAATTTTTGCGATTGCGGCCTCTCCAAGGCCACGTTTTGGGGTGTTAATTGTGCGAGAAAAGGCGAGTACATCTCCTCCACTTTGGGCCATGCGTAGCCAAGACAAGATATCTTTGATTTCGCGACGTGCATAAAAGGAAAGGCCTCCTACCATAGTATAGGGTATCCTTTTTGCAAGAAGAGCATCTTCAAAAAGTCGAGATTGGAAATGTGTTCTGTAAAAGATTGCGCATGCACTCCAAGGGAGATTTTGCAGTCTTGTTTTTTGTAATTTTTCTATAACAAATTGTACTTCTGCATATTCGTTTGGGGCGATATAAATGCCAATCTTTTCTCCTCCAGGTTTATCGCTCCAGAGCTGTTTTTGGTATCTACTTTCGTTATGGCTAATCAGGGCATTGGCAGCCTGTAGAATGACCTCACGGCTTCTGTAGTTTTGTTCTAGGAATATAATTTGAGCGCCTGGAAAGTCTTTTTCAAAGTTAAGAATGTGAGAGACGCGCGCGCCACGCCAGGAATAGATGGATTGATCTGGATCTCCCACTGCAAATACATTGTTATGCTCTTTTGCAAGCATTGTGATGAGAAGGTACTGCGCTGTATTGGTATCTTGGTATTCGTCGACAAGAATAAAAGACCATCTGTTTTGATAAGTCGCAAGGATTGTTGGGTGTTCTCTAAATAACTGGAGTGTTAAATGGAGTAGGTCATCAAAATCCACAGCGTTACATTCTTTTAGTTTGCTTTGATACAGACTATAGATGCCTCGTACCATATCGTTTTGTATCTGTGTGTTATCATTTTTCGCTTGAGAGATCTGTGCACGGATATTTTTAAGAAATTGCTTATCTTCTTTGTAGTTCATTTGTTTTAAGCAATTTTTTAGTAATTTTTCGCTGTCCTCTTCGTCAAAAATAGTGAAGTTTTCTTGGTATCCTAGTGCTGTAATGGATGTGCGCAGGATGTAGGCGCATAGGCTATGAAATGTCGATGTGAAGACAAGCATTTGAGTGTTTTCTTGGATACGCCTGCGCATTTCTCCAGCAGCTTTATTTGTAAAGGTGAGCGCTAGGATGGAACCTGGTGGAATGCCCTGTTGGATGAGACGTACCACTCTATAGGTGATAATGCGTGTTTTGCCAGAGCCAGCTCCTGCGAGTACAAGCAGGGGGCCATGGCCGTGCATGACAGCGAGCTGTTGTTGAGAATTTAGTGCAGAGTTCATATGTTTCTATGAAAATAGTATGATTAAAGTCCTATTTTCTGGAAGTAGTATTAATTATCTGTGAAGTCAATATAAGGCATGTGGTTGTTATAGCGTGTTGACATGCCCTTTTTGTGACAGGAAAGGGATCTAAGATATTTTGTGCTATCGCATGTTGTCCTGTATTATGCGCGATGGATTGTGATGGGGCGCGCATTGCCTTGCATAGGATGTCATTTCCGATGTTATGCGCTGGGTGATTTAGGGATGTCGCGGCTTCAATTAGAGCTTGCCCCCCACCTGCAATAATGCCTCCGTCGATCGCGCTTTGTATACAACGTATGCTGCTTTCCAATGATTTTTTATCTGTGGTATTGTCTATAGGCCAGCTAGTTATGGCTCGATTGCAGATGGGTTCTAGGGTTGTGCGATCTTTGGTGATGACAGCTTTATTCAGTGTACCGACAAAATAGGGGCTAGGTTCAGGAGCTGCTTTTGTGATCTGGACAAGCTCTTCTAGTTTATCATTTAGTGCAATGCAACAAAGCGCTCTATTAGCATTTAATTTGTTGAGGATTAGGTAGTCAAGCACTTGGTAGTTGACATCGTGTGCGATGATGAGTAAGGGTTTGTTTGCATATTTTTCTAATAGAGGAAGCAGTTCTTTTGTAGAGTAGAGGGGTTTGTCTATAATTAAGACGGTTGGGTGATCCAATTCTACTGTCATATCCTTTGGGTTGGTAATAAAGTAGGGGGAGCTATATCCGGTGTTATACTCTACACTTTTGCTAGCCTCTAGATAAAGGCGTTCATATGTTTTTTTGATCTTTACGCTGCCAGCTTGCCATAGCGCTTCTGCGATGAGAGTGCTTGTTGGGGCTCCATGCATGATAGTGTCTGCTGTGTGTACAAGCGTTTCTTTGTCTATGCAAGGGCGCGCCCTCTTTTCTAAGTTATGAAGAAATAGATGGCTTGCTTGTTCTAGGTTCTCTTTAACGACTATAGGGTGCATGCCAGAGTGGACGTGCTCTACAGCGTGCTTGAGAAGACTGTGGGTTAAAAGGATTGTTGTTGCGGTTGCATCTCCCCATTCTGTTTCCATGCAGTCTGTTGCCTTTTGTAGAAGCTGCACCCCTATATGGGCACTGTGATCTTTTAATGCGATGGCCTTTGCAATCAAGGATCCTTTTTTAAGGTATTTAGATGGATTTGACGCGCAATAGATTAGTTGTTTTTGCGGGCCAAACGAGAGAGAGACTGCATGAGCCACAACCTTTATTCCCTTTAGAAACAAGGGCAATGTATCATCGTCAGTATTCATATTATTTATTGTATAAAAGGTATTCCTTTCTTTTAGCAAGGAAGGGGTCTTTTACGCTAGCTTTCCCAAGGGCTATCAGCTTCCATGTGGGATGTTTTTCGGATTGCAGGATATCTAAGATAGTTTCTGAGCCCCATGCGTTGCAAAAGAGAGTTTTTTTTGTGTTGTCTATTGACTTTAACCGTTTGGTGACTTCAGCTGGGTATAGAGATTTTAAGATTCCAATAATAAGAGAACATACGGAAGAGGGGCTGTAGCGATGGGGGTCTGTAATGATGATTTTTACACCATGGCAGACCTCTTTGCTATAGAGACCGAAAAAAGGGGTGTAATGAAAGGGAAGGAAACGGACGCCAAGTAGATGTTGCGCTTCTAGGGCATCTACAAATTTTTCCGCGTCTATCCAGGGTGCTCCTACGATTTTAAACGGTAGTGTGTAGCCAATGCCAATATTGACAATACTAAGTTCTCCAAGAATGCCTGTTGCTGCTTGAAAAAATGGGGTGTCAGCTTCGGGCACTTGGGGGCTAGTGGGCGTCCATGCAAGACCTGTATCTCCAAATGTCATTTCTCTTGTCCATCCTTTCATGGGGATGACCTCTAGATTGCAATGGATCTTATATTCTTGATTGAAAAACAGGGCAAGCTCTCCAATGGTCATTCCATGGCAATAGGGGACGTTGATGTAGCCTATGAAAGATCGCCATTTGGTATCGAGCATGGGGCCATCGACCATAAGACCTCCCATCGGATTTGGACGGTCAAAAACAATGACGGGAATATGGTATTTTGCGGCCTCTTCCATTACGTAAAAAAGCGTTGTCGCATAAGTGTAAGAGCGTATGCCTATGTCTTGAATGTCGTAGACAATGACATCGACATTTTTTAGCATATCTTGTGTGGGACGTCTTGTGTGCCCATGTAGACTATAGACTGGAATGTCCTTATACTTTGTGTGATCGACATGCGAGGCGGCTACGTGAATTCCATTTAACCCATGTTCTGGTGAGAATAGGGCGACGAGTCTACAAATATCTGAACGCTCCAAAAAAAGCGACCATGTTGGGCGCAGAGCGCTGTCTATTCCTGTGTGATTTGTGACTAAAGCAACGCGTTTGCCTTTGAGAGAATGAATGGATTCCTCTTTAAAAAACCGGTCGACTCCAAGCTCTACAGTTTTTCCTTGTAATGCGGAAAGTAGATATAAAAAGAAAAAAAAATAGTAGCGCATGGATTATATCCTATCAGAGTTTTTGGATTTGTGATATGAAAACATTGATTATGATACAGCGACCAGAAGAGTGTAGTTTGTGTAAACAACCTATCGCTTTCCTCTATAAGGAGGCGAATGAAAAGGAGACACTCTGCACACAAATGTGTGCAGAGTGTCCGGTGCTTGCAAAAAAATTACATGGGAATCAGGTAGCAGCATCTAAAGATCAAGTGATCCATTGTGGCAAGTGTGGAACTAGTAGCACAGCATATTTAGCTGAGGGCGTATTGGGATGTAGTAGTTGTTATGAGGTGTTTGCAGATCTGATTTTTTCTATACTGTCTCAGACAAAAAAAATTCCAGTTTCTGCTCAGAAACGGTGGGGGGATAAAAAGACCTATGCGTTGCATATTGGTAGGGCTCCTGGGCAAATGATGACGATTCCCTCGTCTAGTCAATTGTCTACGTTGCATGAAGCTTTGAATGAGGCTTTAAAAAAAGAAAACTATGAGCAGGCAGCCGCTTTGCGAGACCAGATAAAAAAGCTTACGGAAGGGGCTCATGATTGAACTTCCAGAAGACCTTGTGCATAAAACCCCGTGGGATGGAGCTTTGCATCCGATTTGTCTATCCTATACTTTCTCCTTAAGGCGCAACATTTCTCCTTTTTGTTTTCCTATGCGTATGGATGCTTTGCAGTTAGAACAGTGCATGCAGGTTATGTGTCAGGTACTTTGTGAGCATAAAGAGCATTTGTTTTTACCAGCAGAGCTTGTAAATCCTGTGGACAAAGAGCTTTTGTGCGTTTATTTTTTATGTGATGAAAGTTTTCAAAATGCCTTTAAAGGGCAGGGCTTTTTTCTTTCTGGAGATTTTTTTGCACGCCTCAATATTCAAGATCATCTTCATCTCAAGCAAAGGGATGTTGACTTGGAAAAGGGTTATCAGCAGTTGTTGCAATGGGAAACTGTTTTAGGAGCTAAGTTCCCTTTTGCACATAATGCGAGTTTTGGATACCTAACAGCAGACCCTCGTGTCTCTGGAACAGCTTTGCAGGTTGCAGTCTATTTGCATTTACCAGCGATTTCTTATCTTAATAAAGTCGAAACATTTTCTCTTCAGCAAAATAGTTCTCAGATGGAACTGTCCCCTTTGGATGAGAGCGGGGTATGGGTCATGCACAATCAGTATACTCTTGGGCTTTCAGAGGAAGATATTCTTAGAGAGGTCCGTGCAAGTGTGCTTTTTTGGATAGCACTCGAAGAACAAACAAGAGAGCAACTGAAAAACAATCTTGAGGCGAAGGATGCTGTGAGCCGGGCTTATGGCGTTTTGACCCATGCAGAGCTTGTCCAGACCAAGGAGGCATTGCATGCGCTGGGTCTTCTTAAATGGGGTGCTGACATGGGCTGGGTCAGCGGGTTTTCAGCTCCTTTATTTCATCAGCTATTTTTTGGGTGTCAGAGACCCTATCTTGCAAAGCTTTTTTCGGTAGATGAGGGCAGTACTGAAAAACTGGCTTTGGTAAGAGCCTCCTATCTTAGAAAGGCTCTATCTTCCATAACCATCCTATGAAATGTTTTAAGGACATTCCGGACGGAAATGGTGGTTTGCCAGTATTTATCTCGATAGCGTAGCCCCTTTAGATTGGGGAGCCATTTTGGGGGCGTAAGAACATAGCCTTGGGTCCATGCAGGACGCCAAAAACGTGCAGAGTCGGCATTACGGCATATAGTGAGAGTCCGGAGTCCAAGACAAGATGCAAGGTGCCCTATTCCAGAATCATTTCCAATCATAACCCCTGATTCATAGATATAGGATGCAAGATCGCTAAGAGAGGAGAATGTTTCTGCGTGCACAGGCCAAAGGGCTTGTTCTTGAGGGGTTAAAATCCATGCGGGGGTGAATCCTACCTTTTCCAGTTTTTTCGCTAAAGAAATATATTTTTTTGGGGACCAGTTTTTACCATTTCTTGAGCTTGTAGGGTGAATAATTACCCGATTGGGGTATTTGTTTTTGATTAGGTGAGTTGGGATGCAGATGCCATTTTTTTTTGTTGGAGCCGATAGAGAGAGGGTGCGTTTACAAAAATAGTATAGGTTATCGACGAAAGGGATATGGCCATCAAATTGCCCATTTTCCCAGTAGGGGTAGTCAGTGTTTGTGGTTGCTATGGGATTGAGTACGCATATTTTTTCTTTAAATTTTTTTTCGTAGGCGCGCAAGAGCGGTTCTAAAGGGGGGAGCTTTTCGTAAAAAAAGAAAAAGTGGTCGTAATCTTCTGTAGCCTCGGCTAAAGGGCGGATGGGAATATGGGGAAACCACCCCTGAAGCTCTTGAAGAAAGGGATGAAAAAGGGTGGCTTCATGTCCTTCTTGCACAAGGTTATGTGCTAAAATAAGGGAAATAAGTCCATCGCCAAGCCCCTTGCAGCTAAAAATGGCATAGTGTTGTTTATTCATACTCTTCATCAAAATGATTAAATTATATATGTACTATTAATAAAATGCATTGAGCTCTTTATGCCCCTATCTCAAATTTTTGAAACAGGTCAGCAGTTTGTTCTGTCCCCTTCTATGCAGATGGCGCTTTGGGCGTTAGAGATGCCTATTGCAGAGCTTGCATTATCCCTTGGGGGATCTGTCGGCACTGGGTGGAACGAGGATGTGGAAGCAAAGCCCTCACTTTTTGAGCACCTGATGCTCCAAGCACGTTGTAGTTTTTCTGATGAGCAAGAGCTTGCAGACGCAGAGTGGATTATAGGTAGTCTTGATGAAAGGGGTTTTTTTACAGATAGCGATGATCGTGTCTCAAAAACGGTATTAGAAAAAGTTCAACTTTTTGATCCGCCGGGCATTGCAGCATCGTCTTTACGCACAAGTTTACTAGTCCAGCTAAAGGCTCTCGGTAAATCTACGACATTGGCATATCACATTATTGACAGGTATTTTGACGCATTTCTACATAGCAAATGGCATAAGATTCCCTATCCTAAACAGGATGTGCATATGGCGGTGGAAAAAGATATACGGTTTTTAAAAATGAGACCGGCTGAGGATTTTGCACACACAGTCTCTGTTCCTATAGTCCCCGATTTAATCGTAGAAAGACATGGTACCCGTTTAGATGTGGTTGTAAATGATGAAGGGTTGCCAGCAGATATGCCTTCCTGGGTTTTTAAAAGACAAACAATGCTTAAGGTGCTCGGGATGGAGCTTATTCAAAGACAGCGCGCTTATTTTTTAGGCGGGGAACATGTTCCTATGACGATGACAGAATTGAGTTATTCTCTTGGGGTGCATCTATCTACTGTGACGCGCGCTGTATCTGGAAAGTATATTTTGTCCCCACAAGGATTTATTCTTATTAGACATTTGTTTTCATCAGCTGTTGATGCGGGAGTTTCAAGCTCATCTGTCAAAAAAGCAATCGAAAACTTTGTAAAAGCAGAAGATAAAGCAGCCCCCTTATCAGATGCCGATTTGGCACTAAAAATTGCAGAGCTTGGGGTTCGGTGTTCTAGGCGCGTTGTCGCAAAATATCGAAAAGCTTTACGAATTCCAAGTTCTTATGAGCGCAGCAAGGAGTGCATTTAGAGGAAGATCTCCCCTTTTTTCTAAAAAATCGATAATGCTTTCCTTTTTGATGCGTGCGATATGGCGGATCATTTTGTCGGACATGCGCATTATAAGCGCGTAGGCTTTGGCGCCGACGCATTGTGAAAGAGTGTGGAGGCATTTATGAAAGATGATGTAGTGATACACTAGCCTGCACAGCATATAACCCAAAAATAGAGCTGGGGCCCATAGTATAGAAGGCACGAGCATTGCGGAAAAGAGTAACACAATCAGCAGCCACGATTCCCAGGAACTATGGAATAAAGGTCCGATATATTTTCTCCAGGGGTATAGAGAGAGATGGTAGGCGATGATTTCTTCAAATTTAGGCTCTTTGAATGCAGAGCGAATAACGTGTACAGCTTCGTGTAAAAGAATGTCGTCTTTTCGATAACACCCAAGATAGGTTCCTTTTTGTAGCCCCTTTTTTAATTGGATAACGGAAATCCCCTCTTCTGTCCACGTAGCAGCACCATGCCAGATGGGAAGTTTTTTATTACTGTAGAAGATGATCGCATGTGTCGGTATGCATTGACATAAAGAGAGAAGCTTGTCTTTTATCTCTAACCATGGGGATTTTTTTGGGAAGCCTGCATCAGGAAAATGAATAGAGATCTCTTGTTTTAAAGAGGACTGTTTTTCTATGGTTTTTTGTATCCGTGTAAAAAACGTGGAGTAGGTTTCATCAGGACCTGGGACCCATCCTTGTGCATTTAACTCCAGCAACTTGTCTATAGACATTGTGATTATGCCGTTTTTTACTAGGCCTTTTTTTGAAATTTATTTTCCGTGTTTGGTTTTAAAATCAAATTATATAAAAGCTTCATCTTATGTTCGTTTTTTTGCGTATAAGGCTCCATAGGATGATGCTTTGTAGTACGCAAATGCCAAAGGCAAATACGTATAGGTTGCTGCTGCGTTTTGCGACTTTGTTAATGTGCTTTTCTAGATTTTTTTCCTGAATAGAACGTTTGGGGCCTGTATTTCCCCAGGTTGTTGCATAGAAGTGTTCAGAGAAAAGGGAAGGGATGCCTTTTTTGGCAAAAAAATAGGCGGAGGGAAGGACGATATCTTGATTATTTTCTATGTTAAGGTGCTCTTCGATTGCGTGAGTTAGAGCGATATAGGTTCTGTGCATGACAAGTTCATTGCGCGAAAATCCATCACGCCCTCGAAATATTTTGCTATAGAATTGCCAGTGATCGTCGATCCAATCGAGAACAAATTTAATGCAGGGGTGCCCAGCGCGTGCGCCGATAACACCATTGCCGCACGTGATGCTTTTTTTTGCGAAAGGAGGATGGGGTGCTTCCAGACAGCAATAAAGATCGTAGGCACTATGCAAATTTTCGAACGATTGGAGGCAATTAGCGTCGTGA
>CAMFJP010000016.1 GCA_945957075.1 uncultured Chlamydiae bacterium | reverse complement strand
ATGTCGGGGACAAGTCCTGCGGCATTGTCCCCGACATGTCTCTATAAGCTAGCTACAAGCCTTCTGATCTCTTCTTTTTTTATACTCATGTTACGCCGCCGCTGATTCACCGCAAAGGCGCGCCTCTGCGTGCTCTGCGCTCTCTGTGGTGAAATATTTTAATTTGTGTTATGCCACCGCGTTCGCGGCTGCGTAACATGAGTGAGTTATTCAAGACGGGCAAGGCCGCGCGTGCGGGCGCGCTTAAAGGTATAAACAAAAAGCAAAAGAGCTAGGGGAAGGTAAAGACAACTAAGTCCAAAAGCTGTAATCAGATTTTCCCATAGCATAGTTCCCTGAAGAAAAAAGGATCGCGCACTTGCAAAGATATAGGTCATAGGCAAAAATTTAGACAGATGTTGCGCCCACACAGGCAAAATGTCTGCAGGGTAGTAAACGCCACTAAAAGGAATAAAGGCATACGGTATCATCCACGTAAACACATAACCGCGATTCCCCATAGCAATAATGCAAGAGGTTGCTATAAATCCAATTGTCCATCCAGATAAAATAAGAAGAAAAGCATGCGGAAGAAAAAACCACCCCATATTTAATACATTATAATCATAAAGAAGACAAATAAATCCCCATGCAAATGTGGCCGTAATCAACATCTTTAAAATGCCCATCAGCATAACAGCCAAAACCCACTCAGATAATTTAATCGGTGTTGCAAAAAGATTAACAAGATTGCGATTCCAAATCTCTTCCATAAGCCCCATCGAGATCTCATAGGAATTTCTCCAAGCACACTGCCATAAAACAATTGCTGTTAGAAAAATCGGAACTAAATGGTGATCCCCCCTCTGCATCCAACTACCCGCCATACCCCATATAAAAATATCAAAAGAGGGCCAAAAAAACAGATCCTGCACCTGCCCTAAATGAAAAAACGTTGCCAAATAGCGCTTACATAAAGCAAACACACGGACATAACTTATAGACAACATGTGGGCCTACTATCCTGAGTAATTTTCAAAAAGTAATCCTCCAAAGAAGGACGAATGATTTGTATGTCTGTATAAATAATATTTTGCAAAGCAAGCTGTGTTAAAAACAGTGCAATATCCTTTTCTTCTAAATGCAACACGAGCATGCGTTGACGCACTTCATACTGAAGCTGCAACTGCTCTGCAATTTGAACAGCAACAGCCAATTTGTCATTAATGCAAAGTTCTAATTTTGTCATAGCAGCCATATGCGCCAACGTCTTAGGCGTTCCTTCTGCAATAATTGAACCTGACTGTAAAAACAGCACACGATCACAGACAGCCGCTACCTCCCCCATGTTATGAGAGGTGAATAAAATCGCAGTACCCAGGCTTTTTCTTTGTTCTAAAATAAAATCAATAACCTCTCTGGCAACAGAGGGATCTAAAGAAGCTGTTGGTTCATCAAGCAAAGCAACTTTTGGGTGCACCATAAATGCCCGAATCAAAACAAGACGGGTCATCTGTCCAGCAGAAAGCTCGCCTACAAGGTGATTTTTTTTATGAGACAGCCCAAATTTCTCTAAAAGAGCTGGAACCCTTTGTGCTAGAACGCTTTTTTTTATTCCATACAGCGCCCCAAAAATATCCAAATTTTTTTGGATCGTTAAATTTCTAGGTAAACTTGTATAGGTACTGGCAAAAACAACTTCTTGCAATATTTCAGATCGATGAGAGAAAAAATCTTTGCCAAGATACGAAATCGAACCTGCGGTAGACTCCAATGTCGATAGTAGCATCTGAATAGTTGTCGTCTTACCAGAGCCATTTGCGCCCAGAAGACCCACTATCTCTCCCTGCTCTATATCAAAGGAAAGATCGTTAACCGCTACAAAAGGGGGGCTGCCAGGATATACCTTGCGCAGCCCCTTGATAGATACAGCGGGATGATGTCTATCCGAAGGCGATAGTAAACTCCTCTTCGGCTTCTTTATCCACATACTTCTTCACACGTTTATGGTATTCATAAAATCCTGTACCTCCAGGAACCATATGCCCCATAATTAGGTTTGCTTTAAAGTCGAGAAGATAATCTTCTGCGCCTTCGCAAGCAGCCTCTGTAAGCACACGCGTTGTCTCTTGGAACGATGCTGCGGATACAAAAGAATCCGTGCTCAAAGAAGCCTTTGTAATTCCAAGAAGGACAGGCGTTGCCTGCGCTGGCCGTCCACCCTCTTCGATTACACGCTGGTTTTGCATATGGAACTGCTTTTTATCCACATCCTCACCAAATAAGAACACAGTATCTCCAGGATCTGTGACTCGTACTTTTTGCAGCATCTGTCTAACGATAATTTCAATATGCTTATCATTAATGTCTACCCCCTGAAGGCGATAAACTTCTTGCACCTGGTTGACAAGATATTTTTGTAACTCGCGCACGCCACAAATCTCAAGGATCTCGTGGGGAACAACAAGACCATCTGTTAACTGCTGTCCACGGACAACATGATCTCCTCGTTGGACAATCAAGTGCTTGGTCAGAGGAATCAGATGCTCTTCTTCCATTCCAGACTCTTCATCACGCACAACAACAATACGCTTATTTTTCTGTACGCCTCTAAAGTCCACAACACCATCGATAATCGCAATCTCGGCAACCTCTTTTTTGGGTTTTCTTGCTTCAAAAAGCTCAGCTACCCGAGGAAGACCCCCTGTAATATCTTTGGTTTTAATTGCACCTCTTGGCAAACGTGCAAGGAGCATACCAGCAGAAACAAGCTGCCCTTCCTGCACAGAAATAAACGCCCCCGATGGGATCGCATAAGTACCCACAAGCTCTGTGCATTCTGCATCTGCATAGATAACAATCTGTGGGTGCAACTCTCCCCGATGCTGTTTTACAATCAGCTCGGTTTGTCCTGTTTGCTTATTCACCTCTTTTTGCGTTGAAATACCTTCGACAAGGTCTTCATACTTAACATATCCAGGTTTTTCACAAATAATTGGGATATTATGCTGTTCAAAGATTGCAATCTTTGTTCCCTTGGCAACTTTAGATCCATCGCCAACAAGAATTCTTGTGCCAAGCTCAATTGTAAATGTCTGCAGCGGCTCTATCGATTTTGTGCTAAGAAGTTTCTTGTATTCTTCAAGACTTCTTCCTTCATCGCGAACAACATGCAAAGCGCCATTTTTATTAAGCGCAAGCCATACACCTTCTTCATTGCGGACTGTACGCAGATCCATGTAGATGACAATGCCATCTTCTTCGACAATAAGCTCTGGACTTGCGTGCGCCGAAGCAATACCCCCAAGGTGGAAGGTACGCATCGTAAGCTGCGTTCCAGGCTCCCCGATCGACTGCGCTGCAATCGTTCCAACAGCCTCTCCAAGACCAACCAGACGTCCATTTGCCAAGTTGACACCATAGCATTTTGCGCACACACCTCTTCTTGTTTCACAAGTCAAAGCAGAGCGCATACGCACAGTCTCAATCCCCGCATCGTCAATAGATTCTGCCTGCTTGAGCGTAAGTACATCTCCCGCTTTTGCAAGAACCTTTGTTCTGTCTCCGGGCTGGTAAATATCATCGCAAATGGTTCGACCAAAAATACGATCTTTTAAAGGCAGAAGTTCCTCCTGACCCTGTCTAATCGCTGCAACCTCAATACCATTTAACGTCCCGCAATCCTCCTCGATGACGATAACATCTTGAGCAACGTCAACAAGACGCCTTGTGAGGTAACCAGAGTCAGCCGTTTTTAGCGCCGTATCCGCAAGACCTTTACGCGCTCCGTGTGAAGAAATAAAGTACTCAAGAACACTAAGGCCCTCTCTAAAGTTAGAGGTAATTGGAGATTCCAAAATCTCTCCAGAGGGTTTTGCCATAAGACCACGAAGACCACCGAGCTGTCTTACCTGTGTCTTACTTCCCCGAGCACCCGAATCCATCATGAGAAAGAGAGGATTCATCTGTCCGTTTTTCACTTCACAAATCAGCTTAAATAGATCCTCGGACAACCGATCTGAAACCTCTGTCCAGATACTAATAATCTTAGATCTTCTCTCTCCGTCTGTGATAATACCGTCTTGGTACTGTTTCTTAACAACTTCAAGACGACCATATGCCTCTTCAATTACCTTTGCCTTTCTTTCAGGAATACGCACGTCGCAAATTCCCATAGAAAGAGCTGCTTTGGTAGCTTCCGAAAACCCAAGGTCCTTCAAGTCATCCAAAAACTTAACTGTTGCCTCAAGGCCTACTTTTTTATAGGTTTCTAAAACAAGCTCGCTCATTTTCTTTTTGCGTAGCATGTAATTTTGAAACCCAAGCTCTTTAGGCACAATTGTATTAAAAAGCACGCGACCTGGAGTAGTTTCAATCACTCCATCCGCTAAACGCAGTTTAATTTTTTCATGAATCCTGAGACCCCTTCCTGTATCATCTCTGCGCTCTCCAAGGATATTCTCTTGCTCAAACCAGGTAAAACTACCCCCAGCAGAAAGGGCAAGTAACACCTCGTCTGCATCGCGGAAAAACTTCGTTTTTTTCCCATGCTCCTCAGGAATATAGACCGGATCATACATCAAATAGTAAAGACCCAAAATCATATCTTGAGAAGGAACAGCAGCCGGCTTTCCAGAAGAAGGCAAGAAAATATTGTCTGGTGCCATCATAAGCACTTTAGCTTCTAGCTGGGCTTCAATAGACAAAGGCACATGCACTGCCATTTGGTCCCCGTCAAAGTCCGCGTTAAACGCTGTACAGACAAGAGGATGAATGCGAATCGCTTTTCCTTCGATCAAAACAGGTTCAAACGCTTGAATCCCCAAACGGTGCAAGGTCGGCGCTCTGTTTAAAAGCACTGGGTGACCTTTAATAATCTCTTCTAATACATCCCAAACTTCTGGAGCCTGCTTTTGAATCATCTTTTTAGCAGAACGGATGGTGTAAACATACCCCAAATCCTTCAGCCTTTTCACAATAAATGGTTCAAAAAGTTCAAGAGCCATTTGTTTTGGAAGACCACACTGATTAAAGCGAAGCTCTGGACCCACAACGATCACAGATCGGCCAGAATAGTCTACCCGTTTCCCCAAAAGATTTTGTCTAAACCGCCCCTGTTTTCCTTTAAGCATCTCTGAAAGAGCCTTCAAAGGACGATTACCAGCTCCCATCACAGGATGACCGTGTCGACCGTTATCAAATAAGGCATCGACAGCCTCTTGAAGCATCCTTTTTTCGTTGCGAATAATAACATCTGGTGTTTTTAACTTTAAAATCGCACGCAGACGATTATTTCTATTAATTACCCTTCTATACAAATCATTAAGATCTGACGTTGCAAAGCGCCCTCCATCTAAGGGCACAAGAGGCCTTAAATCAGGTGGAATCACAGGAATTGCAGACATCACCATCCAATCTGGACGGTTCGGAGAAGAGACGAATCCTTCCACAATCTTAAGACGCTTTGCAAGCTTCATACGCGCTTGCATCGACTTTGTTTTGCGCAGCTTTTCCTTAAGCTCAACAACAAGGGCTGCAAGATCCTCTTTTTCTAAAAGATCTCTAATCGCATCAGCTCCCATACCGACTGTAAAAGAATCAGAGCCCCATTTTTCTTGAGCCTCTCGATACTCCGCATCATTTAAAAGCTGCTTGCGCTCAAGCGTTGTACGTCCAGGATCCAAAACAATATATTCTTCGTAATAGATCACACGTTCCAGATCACCCGAAGAGACCCCTAAGATATTTCCAATGCGCGATGGCATTGTTTTAAAAAACCAAATATGCACAACAGGAACCGCAAGCTCAATATGCGCCATGCGCTCTCTACGCACCTTGGAAAGAGTGACCTCTACTCCACAGCGATCGCAAACAATTCCTTTATGCTTAATTTTTTTATACTTACCGCATGCGCATTCCCAATCCCTAGTAGGGCCAAATATTTTTTCGCAAAACAGTCCACCCTTCTCAGGTTTAAATGTCCTATAGTTGATCGTCTCTGGCTTTTTAATTTCTCCTCGAGACCACTCGCCACGAATAACATCGTCTGAGGCAATGCGGATGCTCAATTTATCAAACTGAGAACCTCTATGTCCTTCTTCAAGCATGTCTACCCCTTAAAAGGACCATCTTTTAAAGATGGTCCGAATTAACTTTGTTTTGTGAACGTTCAGCACGTATGTCTAGACCCAGCGCCTGCATCTCTTTAATCAGAACGTTGAAAGATTCTGGCGTACCCGCAGAAAGTAAATTGTCCCCTTTGACAATAGACTCATAAATACGCTTTCTTCCTTCGACATCATCAGATTTAACCGTTAAGAGCTCTTGCAGAACGTGAGCGGCTCCATATGCCTCAAGTGCCCACACCTCCATCTCCCCAAAACGCTGACCACCCATTTGCGCTTTACCGCCTAAAGGCTGCTGCGTTACTAACGAGTAAGGACCTGTGGAACGGGCATGGATCTTATCATCAACCAAGTGGGAAAGTTTAAGCATGTAAATATAGCCCACAACCACCCTATGATCAAAGCGCTGACCTGTCCTTCCGTCATATAAATAGACCTTGCCATCCGCTGGCAATCCAGCCTCTTGCATCATCTTCCAAATCCCAGACTCTGGAAATCCTTCAAAAACAGGGCTTTTTACATAAATACCTGCTTTTTTCGCCGCATAACCAAGATGCGTCTCCAAAAGCTGACCCATATTCATACGAGAAGGAACACCAAGCGGATTTAAAATAATTTCTATAGACTGACCATCCGGTGCATACGGCATGTCTGCTTCAGGAACAATTTTGGAAACAACACCTTTGTTTCCATGTCGTCCCGCCATCTTATCTCCAACCTGAAGCTTACGCTTCGATGCGATGTAAACCTTCACCTGACGAATCACGCCAGGATCTAGCTCCACATCCCCTTTACGCATAAACTCGACTTCAGATTGATGTTGTGTTTGCAAAGTCTGTAGTGCCGTATCATACTCTTGGAGTAGATTCTTCAAAGCATGGAACACCTCATGTTCTGGCATAAGAAGATCTTCTGCTTTTTCAGATTCCAAAATCTCAAGCATATCCTGGGTAATTACATCGCCCTCTTTAATCAAAACATCGCCTGTTTTGCGATGCATGATAGGACCTGGAGATTTCTCATCCAAAAGAAGCGCGCCCAGCTTTTCATGAAACTCAATCGCAAGCTCTGCCTCTTTGGCTTTGTAATCTTGATGGACATCTTTAATACGCGACGCCTCTTCAACCAGTTCATCATCTGTTTTGGACAAGCGATCTCTTCGAGAAAAGACCTTAACATCCATTACAACCCCAGACGTTCCTGGAGGAACTACAAGAGAAGCATCTTTTACATCAGCTGCCTTCTCACCAAAAATCGCACGCAGCAGCCTTTCTTCTGGAGCAAGCTCTGTTTCTGATTTAGGCGTAATCTTACCAACTAGAATGTCGCCAGGCTTCACCTCAGCGCCAACACGAATAATCCCATCTTCGCCAAGATTTGCCAAAGACTCCTCTGACGCATTCGGAATATCACGCGTAATTTCTTCTTTACCAAGCTTTGTCTCCCTTGCCATCGCCTCGTAGAGCTCAAGATAGAGAGAGGTATAGTAATCATCCCTTAACAGCTTTTCGGAAATGACAATCGCATCCTCAAAGTCATACCCAAGCCATGGCATGAAAGCCACAAGAACGTTTTTACCAAGCGCAATTTCCCCTTTATCTGTTGCAGGACCATCTGCGATCACATCGCCTGCTTTCACCAGGTCGCCTACAACGCACAAAGGCGTTTGGTTAATACACGTACCTCCGTTGGAACGCAAAAACTTCTTCAAGAAATAGGTCTTTTTATTCAAAGGGTTAGCCTTTGAAGCAATGACAATTTTAAACCCATCCACGTACTCAATCGTGCCATCTTCCTCTGAAACAATAACAGCTCCAGAGTCACGAGCAGAGCGCGCTTCAAGACCTGTGCCCACATAAGGAGCATCCGTCTTCAGAAGGGGTACAGCCTGTCTTTGCATGTTAGAACCCATAAGGGCACGGTTGGCATCGTCATGCTCAAGAAAGGGAATCAGCCCCGTTACAATCGATACAAGTTGCTTAGAAGAAACGTCCATGTGCGTGACACGGCTTGTCTCTACCTTCATCGATTCCAAACGGTGACGCGCCCAACACATCGATTCTGTAAACATATTAAGATCATCAAGCGGACAAGAGGCCTGCGCAATAACGTAATGTTCTTCTTGGTCCGCTGTCATATACTCAATTTCTTCTGTTACCACCCCATCACGAACAATACGATAAGGAGTTTCGATAAAACCAAACTCGTTGATTTTAGCAAAAGTGGAAAGAGAAGTGATCAAACCGATGTTTGGTCCCTCTGGCGTTTCAATAGGGCAAATTCTTCCGTAATGACTTTCATGAACGTCACGCACTTCAAAACCAGCACGTTCTCTATTAAGACCACCTGGACCTAAAGACGATAAACGCCTTTTATGCGTTAGCTCAGATACAGGATTTGTTTGATCCATAAACTGAGATAGCTGGGACCTGCCAAAAAAGTCCTTCAACACGCCAACTAGACCTTTAGCAGAAACAATCTTACCAGGAGTCAATGTATCCGAAGAAAAATCAAAAAGATTCATTCTTTCTTTGATAATTTTCTCCATACGAGCAAGCCCAATACGGCACTGATTTTGAATCAACTCCCCTACAGAACGCACTCTACGGTTACCAAGATGATCAATATCATCGATGCTAGCTAGCTCATCACCCTTCTTAAGACGAATCAGATATTTTAATGCTCCAATCACATCTTCTTTCTTTAAAGTGACTGTTGCAAGATCCTCATCATTCGTATCAAGACCGAGTTTACGGTTTAACTTATAACGTCCAACTCTTCCTAAATTATAGCGCTTAGGATCAAAAAACAGGCGCATAATTGCCGATCTGGCATTAGAAAGTGTTGCAGGTTCACCTGGACGAATCTTTCGATAAAAATCTTTCAGTGCCGATTCATAAGAATCTGTTGGGTCTTTACTTAGCATCTTGACAACAGGACTCGTCTCATCCGCATCTTCTGCGATACGAACAGAAGCAACTCCAGCATCTAACATTCTTTTTAGCATAGCGGTCGTTAACTTCTCGGCCGCCTTACCAAAAACAGTTCCCCCCTCTTCACTGACAACATCTTCAGCTAAAATCTTTCCTACAATCTTTGGAAAATCTTTTTCAGAACGGATTTTTATTTTTGTCGTCGCGAAAAACTCTTCTATAATATCGGCATCGGTCGAATAACCCAGCGTACGAATGAACGAAGTCGCAAGAATTTTTCTTCTACGTTTTTTTCTATCGATATAAATATAGATTAAATCGTTGGTGTCAAATGCTCCCTCAAGCCAACTTCCTCGATAAGGAATAATGCGGAAAGAATAGAGCATCATGCCCTTTGGATGTCTTTCTTGCTCAAAAGAAACACCAGGAGATCTATGCAACTGAGATACAATCACGCGCTCTGCGCCATTGATAATAAAGGTGCCCTTATCGGTCATAATGGGCAAAGTACCCATGTAGACCTCTTCTTCTTTGATTCCTGTTTCGTCTGTTAAACGAAATTTGACTTTCAGGGTAACGTTATAAGAAATCCCCCTACGAATGCAATCCTCTGGACTATACTTGGGAACACCAAGAGTATAAGATAAGTATTCAATAATCGTTTTTTCATCGTAGGATTTGATAGGGAATATTTCATTAAATACTTCTTGTAATCCCACATTTTCGCGTTCATGCGGCATCGTATGCATCTGTAAAAATTGACGATACGAACGAATCTGAACTTCTATGAGATTAGGGAGGTCTATGATCTCCTCTTTTTCGTGAAAACTCACCCGCTGAGGTGGCTTTTTTAGCATCGAAACAGCTCCTCTATGTGGAATTTTTATACCAAAAACAAAAAGCAGGAACACCGGCCTTAGCCAGCCAATCTCCCTGCTTTATTGTAAAAAAGAACCTCTATAGTCCTTTTATGGTCACTTTGCCACCTGCAGCAGCAACTTTCTTGGAAATTTCTTCAGCATCTGCTTTTGTTGTTGTCTCTTTTATTACTTTAGGAGCGCCATCAACAAAATCTTTCGCTTCTTTTAGACCAAGTCCAGAAATTTCACGGACAACTTTAATTACACCGATTTTCTTATCGTTTGGAACTTCTTCAAGAGTCACTTTAAACTCTGTAGACTCTTGTTCTGCTGCTGAAGCGCCCGCTGCTTGAGGAGCTGCCATCATCATAGGAGCTGCCGCTGCTGCTTTAACGCCCCATTTTTCTTCGAGAGCTGCCTTTAGCTTAGACATATCAAGCACGCTCATTTCGCTAAGAGCTTCGACAAGTTGATCAATTGTTTGGTTACTCACAACATTACCTCTTTTTGTTTAATAAGATTAAGTATTTGCCTGACTTTTGTTTTCTAAGCAGTGCATAACGCTGCAAAGTAGTGCTTCGAAAACTGCCAAAGTCTGAGATAAGGGGGCCTCTAGAGTGCCCAAAAGCTGCGCACGCATTTCATCGCGGCTTGGCAACTTAGACAACTCCAAGACATCCGCTGCGGAGCAAAGCTTACCCTCAAATCTGCCACCTAAAACCTGCAGAACAGATTCGTGCTCTTTACCGAACTGGAAAAGAACTTTGGTCATCTGCAAGGGATCTTCCTTTGCAAATACAATACCTACATGCCCTTCCAAATCCTTTTTTTCCAAAGAGATGCCCGCTTTTTCTGCTGCTTTAATAAAAATCCTCTTACGCACAACAGTAAAACAGCCTCCAGTTTTGGAAATCTTTCCGCGAAACTGCGACGCTAAATTGGGATCTAGATTGCTATAACGTGTAAAAAATAGAGCTTGAGAATCCTCTATTTTATCATGAATTTCTTCTAAAAGCAGTTCTTTTTCTGGTCTCATGCAGTCCCTCCTCTACTCTGATATAAACTGAAGATTCACTGCGATGCCAGGCCCCATCGTCGATGAAAGAGCCAAAGACTGCAGAAAGTGTCCTTTAACGCCAGCTGGCTTAGCACGCATAATTGCCGTTAAAAGAGCAGAAGCATTCTGAATCAAATTCTCTTTAGAAAAAGAAAGTTTACCCACCATGCTGTTAATCACACCATGCTTGTCGCTTCTAAACTCGATTTTTCCGGCCTTAATTTCCTTAACAGCTTTTGCTACATCTGTTGTTACAGATCCAGCTTTTGGAGTCGGCATTAGACCTCTTGGCCCTAAAACCTTACCAAGCTTTCCCACCTCTCTCATCATATCTGGAGTGGCGATTACTGCGTTAAAACCAGTCCAACCCTCTTTTACCTTCTCAAAAAGATCCTCATTACCAGCAAAATCTGCTCCTGCATCCAGAGCCTCTTTTACCTTATCCCCTTTTGCAAATACTAAAAGAACGATGCGTTTACCAGAGCCGTTCGGTAACGACACGCTGCCACGCACCAGCTGATCCGATTTACGCACATCAACACCCGTTTTGAGCGATATTTCCACAGACTGATCAAATTTGACAGGTGGACAGCTCTTTAACATATCGATAGCCTCTTCTAGAGAATAGAGTTTTTCTCTATCCACTAGCTTGGCCATCTCCCGAACCCGTTTGCTTTTATGTGCCATATTTCCTTCTAATCTACAATGTCTACGCCCATGGAACGAGCGGTCCCCATCACAAGCCGCATCGCAGCCTCTTCTGAGTTTGCTCTCATATCGACGCTCTTTTTCTGAGCGACTTTACGCACCTGAGCTTGCGTTAACTTTCCTACTTTATCTCGATTGGGCACCTTAGACCCAGATGCAATCCCCAATTCCTTTAGAATCAAGTTAGCAACTGGAGGTTGCTTTGTTACAAACGTAAAGGTTTTATCGGAATAGACAGAAATTTCAACGGGAAGAATATCGCCCGCTTGATCTTGTGTCTTTGCGTTAAACTCTTTACAAAACCCCATGATATTTACCCCTGCAGATCCCAAGGCTGGACCTATCGGGGGCGCCGGATTTGCCTTGCCGGCAGGAATCTGGAGCTTGATGACTTTAATAAGCTTTTTTGCCATGTGTTCCTCTACTACTAATAACTCTCTAGATCAGCTCCACAGGGACCTGTTCAACCTGCCAAAACTCGAGATCATCGACCCGCGTTTCTCTACCAAAAATAGACACCATTACGCTAAGACGCCCTTTCTCATGAAAGACCTCTAAAACAGTGCCTGTAAAATTCACAAAAACGCCATCTGTAATCTTAACCCTGTCACCGATGGTAATGTTATGCTTCTGCACAACACTTCTACTTTTCTCTTCCAACTCATTTAAGATGGCATCTACTTCATGCTGCGCTAAAGGAACAGGCTTTTCGCCTCCTGGAAATCCAAGCACACCATTTGTATTTTTGACATACTGCCAAGATTCATCATCTAGATGCATCTTAACCAAAATATATCCCGGCCACAGCCTCTTTTCACTGATACGCTGGTGACCTTTTTTCACCTCTGCCACATTTTCGGTTGGGACTAAAACCTCATCAACAATACCGTCCATTCCCTGCGCACTGCGATTCTCCTCGAGGCTCTTCTTTACTCGCTTCTCTAGACCCGAAATCACCTGCACCACGTACCACAGTTTATGCATGCCATCCACCAAATAAGAAACGCACCGTTATTCCAAATAAATCTAAGACACCTCTAACCATCAAATCTGCACCATAAATGCCCAGCCCGAAACAGAAAATCGCACCCACAACAAGCTTAGTACAAAACCGAAGCTCCGCCTTATTTGTCCAAGAAACCTTTTTGAGTTCCTCTTTTAGAGCGTGCACATAACTAAACGTTGTCGTTTTAACTTTGCTTTCCATTACATACTCCTGGATCATCAAACGAGTGCGGAGGGATTCGAACCCCCGACCGGCGACTTTGGAGATCGCTGCTCTACCAGCTGAGCTACACACCCACCAGCGGGCCGACTGTATAGGCCGGCCCTAAAAACCATTACAAAAATTACTGAATAATCTTCGTAATTGTTCCTGCACCGATCGTTCTGCCACCCTCACGAATCGCAAAACGCATTCCTTCTTCCATAGCAATCGGGCAAATCAGTTCAGCTGAAAGCTCAACGTTATCCCCTGGCATCACCATCTCTACTCCCTCCGGAAGAGTAACCGTTCCGGTCACATCTGTCGTACGGAAATAAAACTGTGGACGGTACCCTGTAAAGAAGGGCTTATGCCTTCCACCTTCATCTTTGGTTAGAACGTAGATAGACCCTTTAAACTTCGTATGAGGAGTGCATGTTCCTGGAGCTGCAAGCACCATCCCTCTTTCAATATCTTTCTTCTCAACACCGCGGAGCAAAATCCCGACGTTCTCACCAGCTCTTCCTTCATCAAGACTCTTATTGAACATCTCAACGCCAGTAATCACAGTCTCTTTTGTATCACGAATACCAACCAGCTGAGCCTTATCGTTTACACGAACAATCCCTCTCTCTATTCTTCCAGTAGCAACAGTTCCTCTTCCGGAGATAGAGAACACATCTTCTACAGGCATAAGGAAAGGCTTATCAATTTCACGCGCAGGTGTTGGGATTTTTTCATCCACAACTTCCATAAGCTGCTCAATGCTCTTTACATAATCTGGATTTCCCTCTAGAGCCTTCAAAGCGGAACCGCGAATAATAGGAACATCTTTGTACCCTTTCGCTTCAAGAAGCTCTGTAAGTTCCATTTCTACGAGCTCAACAAGCTCCTCATCTCCCTTTCCAATCATGTCCATTTTATTCAAGAACACAACAATAGCAGGAACACCAACCTGACGTGCCAAAAGAATGTGCTCTTTTGTTTGAGGCATCGCGCCATCTGTCGCCGCAACAACCAGGATCGCACCGTCCATCTGCGCAGCACCTGTAATCATATTTTTTACGTAGTCAGCGTGACCTGGACAGTCTACGTGCGCATAGTGTCTGTTTGGAGTTTCATATTCAACGTGCGTGGCGTTGATCGTAATACCACGAGCTTTTTCTTCAGGGGCGCTATCGATAGAACCATAATCACGAAACTTGGCCCCACCCTTTTCCGCCAATACCTTTGTAATCGCCGCTGTTAGCGAAGTTTTTCCATGGTCGACGTGTCCAATAGTCCCGATATTAACGTGGGGTTTGGACCTCTTAAATGTTTCCTTAGCCCTGTCTCT
>CAMFJP010000015.1 GCA_945957075.1 uncultured Chlamydiae bacterium | reverse complement strand
ACATACACATGGGGTGTGCAAAGGACCTTTCTCTGCAGCACCAAATAGAAAAAGGCGTGTCATCTTTCCTCCAAAATTATTTTATATATACATTTTTTTAAAAAAGATGCGGTCAAAAAAATAAACACTTCTGTACATTAGACCTCTTGCATAACTCGCTTTGCTTGGTAACGCTTGTGATTTCCGAGCAGCTTTAAACCCAAATTTCGAGGTAATATGCAGACATACTGCCGAGAAATTTGGGTTTAAAGCTGCCAAAAAGCGCGGCGCTACCAAGCAAAGCGAGTTATGCAAGAGGTCTATTGATTGTTTTTATTACAACATGGAGTGCTTATGCGTCGTGCGCTATTGTGTCTACTACTGTCTTTTGGAACGGTTCGATTGTCTGCAGATTCTGTTGATGACTATGTAAAAAGAGCTATAGAGTACATAGATGATGAATTGTACCTACGGGCCCTTCAAGAGCTCTCTTCTGCAATCTCTATGATGGAATGGTCAAATAATTTCGAAAATATGGAACCTTATTTGGGCATGGGGGGGATTTACTGTTTTTTTGGCGATTATGAAAATTCTGTGCTCTACTACACAAAAGCGATTGAATCTATACATAGCTCCCCTGTGCAAATTGTCCGTGCCCTAATCGGTAGATGTTTTAGTTATGGATTGTGGGGGGATGAGGACAGCTGCAATGCAGATTTTGCAGCAATTCGCGATATTTCTTATGAATGCGACGATTTTTTTGAATCTTTATGGAATATCAATGACGATGAAGACGATGATGATGACTATTACGACGACTACGACAAGTACATGCTTATTGTTTTAAAGGGATGGAAAGGGTAAATGTTGACCCTACATTCTTTTCCGACTCTACACGGACAAAGCCACCTTGTTTTTCAATGGCTGTTTTTACAATAGATAGTCCAAGGCCCGCTCCTCCTAACTTTCTGGAGCGGGTTTTATTAACTGTATAAAATCTTTCGAAAATATGTTCTGCATCGTTTTGAGAAATGCCAATCCCTTTATCTTGTATAGAAATATAACATTTGTCTTTGTCTAAAAAAACTTTCATATGGACATGTGCTGGAGAGGGTGAATACTTAATAGCGTTTTGCAAAAGATTGGTTACAGCAAGTTCTAAAAGATGCGGGTCTGCTGGAACCTCCACAGAATGATGTACACACTCAAAATCGATATGAGCGTCTTTATGCGCGCACAGCATGTGGTACTGGCAACCCTCCAAAATCGGCAAAATATTGATGATGTGCTTTGGTTCATAGGGCAAATGCTCTATGTCTGCAAGTACAAGCAGGTTTTTCACTAAATTATCCATCCTCTCACAATTGCGTACGATCTTTTCTGTAATATCTCTAACCATCTCCTGAGGCAGTTCTGGGAGGTCATGGAGGGTCTCTGCAAACCCGCGAATGATTGTAATGGGTGTTCTGAGTTCATGAGAAGCATTAGAAACAAAATTGCGACCAAGCTCGACAATATTTCGATGACTGGACATATCCTGAATAAGAACAATAGCACGCTTAGATGTTGGTACAGCAATTAAATCAAAATGGCGCTCACAAAAAGAAATAGTATCTGTTAGTGTTTTCTGATTATCCAGCGCGCATGTGGCAATTTTTAAAGCGTGCTCTAACAAAGTAGGATAGGCGTGTAGCATGGCTCTAGCACTGCGATTCATAAAATCACAGCCTTGCGCAATGCCAATCACCCCTTCATCCATCGCCTCTAAAAGAACTTTCTCTTCTTCTACATCAAGATGTTTCATGTTTATCTATTACGCGAAATACGGGAACTTTGTTATCAAAGCCTTTAAATGCCATGGGCTCTAGCTCTACAACTTCGATGTGAGCACGCACAGAAGGGGATTCCAGGGTGTCTTTGGTGATGAGAATTTCCATACCTTGAGCGGCGCTGCACACTCTTGCAGCAAGGTTCACGTTACTTCCAAGGACTGTGTAATTGAGTCTATTTTCGGCGCCCATGTTTCCTGCAAGAACAAGACCTGTATGAATGCCTATACCCATTTCAATAGGAGGCTTTGCCTCGCGCATTCTATGCATGTTCCATTCTTGTAAAATGCTTCTAATTTCTATTGCACTTAAAATAGCATGAAGGGCACTTTCTGGATGGTCTATTGGAGCCCCAAAAATTGCCATGATTTCATCACCAACGTATTTATCTATCACGCCTTTTTCTTTATCGATGGCATGAGAAATTTTTGTCATGCAAGTGTTCAAGAGGGTGATAACATCATAAGGGGGCATTTGCGCTGTTAACTGTGTAAAGCCGCGGATATCAGCAAAAAGAACGGTTACAATTTTTTCTTCACCACCTAAATGAATCGTGCCCTTTAAAATCTCTTGGGCAATTTCTCTAGAAACGACTTTATTCAAAATGCCCTGCACTTTTTCTTTTTCCTTTAGTCCAGTTAACATCTCTTCAAAAGCGTGGCATAGTGTGCCAACTTCGTCCTTATGGTCCGAAAGTCCCTGGGGTAGTGAGACCTCTTCAAAAGAAGATCCTTGGCCAATTGCCTGTGCAGCCTCTGCTAGATGGGTGATAGGACCTGTGATTTTTTTTGCTAATCTACCTGCTAAAAACAAAACAAAAACGACGGCTATGATAGCAACAAAGCGCATGTTAAGTGAAATCTCATTAAGAACTTGTTTTGTGCCGGCGTCTAATTGGTTGATAAGAACAAATTCGTCATTCTGTGGATTTAAAAGAAAAAAATGCAGGTCTGCTTGAGGTAACGGAGAAAGCTGCAAATAAAAATAAGATCCGTTCTGCCATGGAATTGTTCCACTTTTATGTGTAAGCATATCGCACACTGTAGATTGTGCAATCGCTGTAACGGGAAGGCTTTCTCCTTTTGAAGAAAGATAGGAAATAACATGGCCATTTTGCACTAAAAAGCCTTGCTGTTGAAGGACGATCACAGCAGACTTTAGGACTTTTTCAGCATCCTCTACAATAGAATGAGCCCCATCTAATCCCTCTAAAAGAAGGTAGGCTGTAAAGCGCTCCAAGCGCTCTCTTTTCAATTCATTTTGTTCCATGATTGCAGAGCGCAATCCGACTTCTGCTTCTCGAAGGTCTTTATGTGTAAGGTAATTTTCCCACACAAAAGAAAGTAAAAATGTAATAAGAAAAAGTAGGCTAATCCATAAAAACAGTTGCCGGCGTAAACTCATAAAAGTTTTCGTATCCCTGTTCTGTGATTAAAATGGTATCTTCATAACGAGCGCCCCCGATACCTTGGGTATATAAACCAGGCTCTATTGTTACAACCATTCCAGGACTAAGAAGGGTCTCTTTATCCTCTCCCTTACTCGTAAGTCTTGGAAATTCGTGAGTCTCAAGACCAATTCCATGCCCAAGGCTATGTACAAAAAGATCTTCGACTCCCTCTTTATGCATTTCAGCGCGGGCTGCTTGATCTAACAAAGAAACAGAAACTCCGGGTTTACAGGCACTCAGGGCTGCCTTTTGTGCTCTTTGCACTATTTCATATAACTTGAAAACATGCTCTTGTACAGGAGAAAAAAATAGCATACGCGTCATATCTGATCTATATCCATGCAAGCTTACTCCTATATCGATAAGGACGGGATCACCTGGTTGCAAAATGCGATCTGTACAGTGGTGATGAGGCATTGCTGTATGCGCTCCAAAGGCAATAATAGGATCAAAAGCTAGGGCTTCGGCACCTGCATTTTTGCAAAAAATTTCAAAATGCAAAGCCGTCTGTTTTTCGCTTATTCCTACATGCAAAATGCTTTTAAGGTGCTCAAATCCTTTCCATAAAAGATGAGCGCTTTCTTTCATTATAGAGATCTCTTGAGGCTCTTTAATGGAACGTACATTTTTTAAAAGAGAAGGCAGAGGAACAAAAACAGCATCTGTCAAGCTAGAGAGTTTTAAAAAGCGCTCATAGGATGTACTTTTGCTATCAAAGGCAACATTTTTATATTTAGCGAAAGCCTCTTTCAAAGCGCTATCGGACATAAGAGTTGTCTTCGAAAAAGAGCTACGCGCTTGTTCATAGTATCTTCCGTCAACAAAAAGTTCTTCACTTTCGCTCTCAACACATAATGTGCCGCAAGAAAAATGTTGTCCTGTGAGATACAGTAAATCAATTGGAGATTCAATCAAGCAGCATGCAATGTCTTGTTTTGCAAGCTCCTCTCTTAATCTATTTAGACGCAAACAAAAGGGTTTCGATAACATATGAGGTAACCTGGGTTAAAAGTGGCGCGCCTTTGATAGAAGTGGCGGGAAGGGTGCCTGCATGTACTTTTTCAAAAAGGGCCCACCCTTCATCTAAAGTGCATGCAGACTTTGCATGTACATCGGCTGCAATATGCGCTAGGTGCTCTTTATCCCAAACATCTTTGTGTGAAAAATCGCGTAAGATATGCTCTGCTTCTCTAGATGTTAGACAAGAGGGAATGGCATCAACAAAAAAATGATTTTTTCCAGCAAGACGAACCTCAAATCCCATACCATTTAAAATGTCCATATGCGCTTCAAATCCAATGGCATCTTGAGGAGAGAAGGTGAGGGAAATAGGCAAAAGGAGCATTTGCTTTTCTATAGAGGAGGGAGAAATAAGGGTGTCATGAATGCAACGTTTCTTAACTCCTTCGACATCAAGAACCCATAAAGCTCCCATTTCCTCTACAATAATATAGCGCCCTACAAGGCAAAGGGGACGAGTTCTTACTTTTGTAAAGGGTAAAGAAGGGGGCTCTGGTTTTTCTTCTCTCAATTCCAAGGGAGCGATCTCTTCGCTTAAAACCCATTCTTTTCTGGGAACAAAAGCATAAGCTGGCAAGACATAACCCTCAATTTTTTGGAGCCCCTCTTTCACGAGTTCTTTGATTGTCTTGCATAAAGACTCTTCATTATGAATCCGCACGCGTTTTTTTTGTGGGTGTACATTGATGTCTACTGTCTGAGGATCTATATCGAGGTGGAGGACGAAAAGGGGGTGGCTTTGGTGTCCAATCCGGGTTCCGTAACCTGCAGAAACAGCTTTAGCAATTAAAGGGGCTTGAACATAACGCCTATTGATATACACATACTGGCCTATTCTATGGGGCTTGGTGTAAAGAGGAGATCCTAAAAATCCACGCATAATATCTGTTTCAATGGGGGACAACATGGCGCTATATTCTTTGCCAAGCACCTGTGTAATGCGCTCTTTTAAGTTTTCTGTTTTTGGGGCCTGCAAAAGAGTTCTTTCTTGCTGTCTTAAATGAAAACTAACATCGTGTCGAATCAACGCCAATTGTGAGAGCATCCGCACAATATCTGCTGTGCACCCAGCTGGTTTTTTTTGAAACGCAAGGCGTGCAGGAACGTTATAAAACAGGGTATGCACCTCTATCGTGGTTCCAGGCATTCTTGGATACGAGCTGCTATGGATAATTTTACCCGCTTCTATATGAATTTTTATTCCTTGCTCGTGCTGCGATGTCATAAGGTCCATGCGAGAAATGGAGGCAATGGAAGAGAGGGCTTCTCCACGAAAGCCCATGGTGTGTAGGCTTTGCAAATCTTCTATTGCGCGCATCTTTGAGGTTGCGTGGCGCTCTATACACAAAAAAGCATCCTCGGCATTCATGCCACATCCATTGTCTGTAACACGAATAAGATCTAAGCCTCCAGAGGCGATGTCTATATCAATGCGTGTGGCTCTGGCATCAAGGGCGTTATGAACAAGCTCTTTGATTACAGATGCTGGACTTTCAATAACTTCGCCAGCTGCTATTTGATCAATTATAAGCGGAGAGAGGATTTGTATTGCCATGAACAAAAATATGTAAAAAGGTATCACCCATTTTTCTCTCTTCATGGTACACAAGTCTATGCAAGTGCACTGGAGTGAGTGGGCCTCTTGTTTCTAAAAAAATTTTTCCACCTTGTGCTAGAAGGCTTATGTCCTCAATAGACTCCAAAATAGCTCCGTAGCCGGCATAATCGTAAGGGGGGTCGATATAAATAAAATCAAATTGTTTGCCTTCGAGCTTTTTTATTCCTTTTAGAGCTTCAAAAGGAAGTATAGCACACTGAGAGGATACTCCCAAAAGGGCGATATTACTTTTAAGGACACTTACTACTTCTTGGTGCATTTCAATGAAAACTACACTTTCAGCGCCCAAGCTTAGCGCTTCAAATCCGATGGCGCCGGTCCCTGCACATATATCCAAAATAGACATTCCCTCTGGAGGATATATATTAAAAACGGCTTGGCGCACCCTTGAGGCAGTGGGCCGCGTCTGATTCCCTTTTGGGGTTTTAAGTACTCTTCCGCGAAATTTACCGCTTACAATTTTCAGCATGAGAAAACTCTGGAATAATCGAGCCCCGGTACTTTTCAATGATCCAGGCGCGCATCTGATCTGTTGTAACTATACACTTTAAAGCTTGCAAATCGGGATCTTTTAATTCGTTGTCGCGCACAACGATCACATTGACAAAGGGAGACCGTTCTCCTTCAAGAGCTAGTGCATCTTTAAGAGGAGAAAGTCCAGCTTGCATGGCAAAATTAGTGTTAATTACAGCAACATCAACATCTTCCAAAGTGCGAGGCAATAAAGCGGCATCGACTTCATGAAATTCAAACTCATGCGGATTGGATACAATATCTCCAATAGTTGCTTTGAGATTCGTAGGGTCTTTAAGGACGATCAAGTGCTGCTCTTGCAAAAGCAACAGGGCTCTTGCTTCATTCGTGGGATCATTTGGAATGGAAATGACAGCCCCCTCTCGCAATTCCTTTAAATTGTCTATTTTTTTTGAATAGACACCCATAGGCTCTATATGAACGGGAGTTAATATAGCTAAAGGGTAGTGAAATTCTGCAATCTGGGCTTGTAAAAAAGGCGTATGTTGAAAAAAATTAGCCTCAACACTGCCATCTGCAAGGGCTCTATTTGGGACATTATAGTCGCTTATGACAACCACTTCTAAATCGATGCCCTGTTTTGCAAGATCTGGCTTTATATGCTCAAGGATTTCTGCGTGAGGCGTTGTGGTTGCAGCAATACGAATGGTATGGGGCTTTTTTCCAGATGAGCATCCTACTAAAAAAAAAACAGAAAGAAAAGAAATAGCTTTCTTATACATGGATGAGAGTTCCTCTTTTTTTATTAATAGAAAAAATAATACGATCTCCGATCCCCTGAATAAGTTCAACAATAATTAAAAGCAGTATTACGGTTACAATCATAACCCATGGATCAAAACGTTGATACCCATATTGTATCGCAATTTTCCCAAGTCCACCACCTCCAATTAATCCTGCCATAGCGCTGTAGCCAACAAGATTAATTAATGTAATTGTCACAGCAGAAATAAGCCCTGGAAGGGCCTCTGGAATCATTACTTTAAAAATAATTTGTCTAGTTGTAGATCCCATTACAAGCGCTGCTTGAATGATATCCTGTCCAATCTCTTGTAGAGCTGATTCGACAACGCGTGCAACAAAGGGAATCGCCCCAATTGTAAGGGGTACAATTGCAGCAGCTGTCCCAAGGCTTGTACCTACAAGCCACCTTGTAAAGGGAATAAGGGCTACCATCAAAATAGCAAAAGGAAAGGATCTGCCTACATTAACTACCATTTCCAACACCTTGTAGCTGCAAGGTCTTGGGAACAAATGTCCCTTTTTCATAATAGTTAAATAGACTCCTAAAGGCAGGCCCACGACAATAGCAAAAAATCCAGAAATTAATACCATATACAAGGTGTCCACAGTTGCCATTGGTAAAAGTTTCCATGCGGCGGAATGAAAATCTATCATCAAAGTTCCTCGTAACGGACGCAGTTTTCATCTAAATAGGCAAGAGACTCTGCAATCTGCTTCTCTTCTCCTGTTAGTTCTATAACAAGATTGCCAACCGTTGTTTCCTGCAAACAGTCCATCCATCCTAGTAAAATATTTGCATCCACTAGAAATCGTTTGACCATTTGAGAAATAATTGGCTTGCTGGCAATGGCTCCTTCAAGACAAAGGCGCAAAAGTTTTCTTTGCGGTGAAGGCGTTTGAAAAAAATGAGGTGGAATTTCATGTGCAGTTGTTTTAAGAAAATGCCGTGTGATGGCCTCTTTCGGATGGCTAAAAACCTCCGCAAGAGAGCCTGTCTCCACAATACGTCCCCCATCAAGAACTGCCACTTTATCGCAGACAGCTCTAACAGCATCCATCTCATGCGTAATCAAAACAAGGGTCACCTTAAGCTCTTTATTTAATTTTTTCAAAAGAGCTAAAATTTCTCGCGTTGTTTTAGGGTCTAGAGCAGAAGTTGCTTCATCACAAAAAAGGACCTTAGGATTACCAGCAAGAGCTCTTGCAATCCCAACGCGCTGTTTTTCCCCACCACTTAATTCCGCTGTATAGGCATCTTTTTTATGTGCAATGCCAACAAGCCCCAGGACCTCTTCTACTCTGCTACGGATGTTTGTTTTACCTGAAATCTCCAAAGGATAGGCGACATTTTCGTAAACAGAGCGACTGCTCAGCAATTGAAATGATTGAAATACCATGCCCATTTGGTAGCGTACTTCTCGCAAAGCTAAACCAGAAATACTAGATATTTCCTTCTCGTAGATAAATACGGAGCCACTACTTGGCGGATCCAAACCGCATAAACAACGCAGCAACGTAGACTTTCCAGAGCCGCTAAGACCTACAATGCCAAATGCGCTTCCCTCTTCTATAGAAAGGTCGACATCGCGCAATATCGACGTAGAGCCAAATGACTTACACAGCTTATCAACGCGAATAGCTAGATTTGAAATAATACCCCTCCATTAAACATCTTGCGTTACCAAGCAAAGCACGTTATGTAAGATGTCTATTACGATGCGCTAGTTGCTGGAGCCTCTACCGGAGGCGCTTCTTGACTTGTGGGAAGTCCCCTTTCTTGATATTGCGTGAGAATCAATCTTTCGATCTCTTCAATGAGCTTGGGCTGCTTTTTCAACTCATCACGAACAGTTTCCTTGCCCTGTCCAAGACGATTGCCATTAAAGCTAAACCAGGTTCCTTTTTTCTCTAAGATATTAAAATCGACACCAAGATCAATAATAGAACCGGCTCTTGAGATCCCTTCATTAAAGAGGACATCAAATTCGGCAACACGAAATGGAGGGGCCATTTTATTTTTTACAACTTTCACTTTAACCCGTATGCCGGTTTCTTGGCCATCTGGGCCTTTAATGCTATTTATTTTTCGGATATCCATGCGAACAGAGGCATAAAATTTAAGCGCTCTTCCTCCGGTCGTTGTTTCAGGATTTCCAAACATGATGCCAATCTTTTCACGGATTTGGTTAATAAAAATAGCGCAGGTATTGCTTTTAGAAAGGGTCGATGTCAATTTGCGTAGGGCTTGGGACATCATACGCGCTTGCAAGCCCATGTGAGAGTCGCCAATCTCTCCTTCAAGTTCATTTTTCGGAACGAGTGCTGCTACAGAATCCACAACAATCACATCAACGGCATTTGATCTTGCTAGCATCTCAGCTATGTTCAACGCATCTTCGCCGCAATCGGGCTGAGAAATTAAAAGTTCATCGAGGTTCACACCAATCTTTGCAGCATAGCTTGGATCTAACGCATGCTCTGCATCAATATAAGCTGCAAGGCCACCTTTTTTTTGCGCATTGGCTACAATGTGGGTTGCCAGCGTAGACTTTCCAGAGGACTCTGGGCCATAAATTTCAACAATTCTTCCCTTGGGAACTCCACCTATACCAAGAGCAATATCCAAAGAGATCGCACCGGTATTGATAACCCCTATTTCTCTTGTAGCTGAGTGCTTGCCAAGAGTCATAATAGACCCTTCACCGAATTGTTTTTCGATATGAGCCAATGCAGCTTCTATAGCTTTTTTCTTAGAAAGATCGTGCGACATGGTTCCTCTTGTGTAAAAAAAAATATACATCGACCATTATACCAAATGCAGAAAATAAAGATATGTTGGAAAGCTAGAAACCATCGATCGTAGCTATACGCCTATTGGATAGGGCGTGTATCTAAGATCGATGGTTTCTAGCTTTCCAACATATCTTTATTTTCTGAAATTAGTATTATCCGGCAAACATACCGTTTGTCGCAAGGGGGCTTCATGATTTTAGCTGGAGATATAGGCGGAACAAAAACACGCCTCGCTGTTTTCGATAAAAATATGCGTTGTGTGCGCCAAGAAAAATACTTAAGTCGTCAATACCCAGACCTTGAAAGTATTCTTCGTCATTTTTCCGCACAAAACATCAAAAAAGCATGCTTTGGCATTGCAGGTCCTGTAAGAGATGGAATTGTCCACGCAACAAACCTGCCTTGGATAATCGATCTTAATACCATTAAAAAAGAGTTAAATATAGACCGTGCATGGCTAATTAACGATCTAGAAGCAAACGCCCATGGATTAAAAGGACTCTCTGAAAACCAAATTTTTTCTCTACAAGAAGGCGATCCCCAAAGCGTTGGTAATCGGGCTTTGATTTCAGCAGGAACAGGCCTTGGAGAAGCTGGGCTTTATTGGGATGGAGACAAACACCACCCCTTTGCTACAGAAGGAGGACATGTCGACTTTGCTCCCAGAGACGAAAAAGAGCTCGAATTATGGATCTATTTTTACAAACAATTTAGACACATTTCATACGAAAGGCTTTTATCAGGATCTGGGCTTTATCACATTTATAGATTTTTAGCAGAACGGTCTGGAAAAACAAACTTAGATTTGTGTGAGGGCATTGAAGAATGTGATCCAGCTCAGGTTGTCGCACAAAGAGGTCTTAAAAAAGAGGACAAACTATGTGTCGAGGCATTGGATATCTTTGTCTCTATCTATGGGGCAGAAGCTGGAAATTTAGCCCTAAAATACCTGTCTTATGGAGGTCTTTATGTTGGAGGGGGGATTGCTCCTAAAATACTAGAGGTTTTAAAAGGGGGTAAGTTTATAGAAAGTTTTTTATCCAAGGGCCGCTTCTCTTCCCTTTTAAAGACAATTCCCGTACGAATTGTATTGGAAGAAAATACTGCCCTTATGGGAGCTGCTATTTATGCTGATGAAAAATAAAGAACAAAAACGCTTAGAAGAAAGAAAAGATGATCCCGTTTTTCACTGGGAAAAATGGGGTCCCTATGTCTCTGAGCGTAGCTGGGGAACTGTACGCGAAGATTATAGTGCAACAGGAGAAGCATGGAGCTATTTTCCCTATGACCTTGCTCACTCTAAAGCCTATCGATGGGGAGAAGATGCTATCGCAGGCTGGTGCGACAGGTATCAAGTCCTAGTTCTTGCTCCCGTTTTTTGGAATGGAAAAGATTCTATTCTTAAAGAACGTCTATTTGGGCTTTCTTCTCTTCAAGGCAATCATGGAGAAGATGTTAAAGAGTATTATTACCATCTCGATGGCACTCCAACACACTCTTATATGCGCTACCTATATAAATATCCGCATGAAGCATTCCCCTATGAAAAACTAAAAGAAGAAAACAGCAAACGCTCCACTGCAGACTCAGAATACGAATTAATCGATACGGGCGTTTTTGAAAACGATCGTTACTTTGATATTTTTATCGATTACGCCAAAGCCTCTCCAGAAGATCTATGTATGCGCATCGAAATACACAATAAGGCCGATAAGGAGGCCACATTACACGTACTACCGCATTTATGGTTTCGCAACCAATGGGCCTTTACAGATGTGCGCCAAAAGGAACCTAAAATTGTCAAAACAGAAAATGGCCTTCTTGCCGACGAAGGGGAAATGCCTTCCCCGTCTAATCTCTCTTTTCCCTACAGGTTAGGAACTAGATATTTGTACGGCCCTCAGGGATCTACTGCTCTTTTCACAGACAATGACACTGGATCTAAAGATGCATTTCATAAAGAAATCGCACAAGGGATCCCAAATAAAAATCCCAGAAACGTCGGAACAAAGGCCTGTTTACATTACACTCTATCTATTCCAGCTCATGGCACACAGACGCTACTTTTTCGTTTTACAAACACAGCAATGAAAGATCCTCTAAAAGACGTTGAAGAGGTCATACAAAATCGTAAAGCAGAGGCTGATGCTTTCTATGAAAGCATCCATCCCAAAACCGCTTCGGCAGAAGAAAAAAAAATTCAGAGACAGGCATTTGCTGAAATTTTATGGAACAAACAAATCTACCTTTACGATGTGAATTTATGGTTAAAAGGCGATAATAGCGCCTTTCCACCTCCTCATGAAAGATACCACATTCGCAATGGGCATTGGAGACATTTAAACTCTATGCGGATCCTGGCTATGCCAGATAAGTGGGAATATCCCTATTTCTGCGCCTGGGATCAAGCCTTTCACTGTTTAACCTACGCTTTAATTGATATGGCTTCTGCTAAAGAACAGCTGTGGCTTTTACTTTTCGACCAATTTCAACACCCAAATGGGCAAATTCCAGCCTGTGAATGGGAGTTTTCCGATTTGAATCCTCCTGTGCAATCTCTTGTCGCTCTAGAAATTTTTGAACTTGAAAAGAAACTGCACGGAAAAGAAGACAGAGAATTTTTAGAACGATGCTTTCACAAATTGCTCATGAATTTTGCATGGTGGGTAAATAAAGTAGACAGCTCTGGAAATAACGTATTCGAAGGGGGATTTCTTGGACTAGATAATATTACAGTTCTAGACAGATCTCAAAAACTTCCAGGCGGGGTTACATTACAACAATCAGATGGCACGGGCTGGATGGCTATGTTCTGTCTAAATCTTATGCGCATTTCTCTAATTTTAGCGCAAAAAGATGAGGTCTATGAATCTCTTGCGACAAAATTTTTTGAGCACTACGTATACATAGCCCACGCGATGAAAAAAAGGGGCGATCAAGATTACGAAATGTGGAGCGAAAAGGATCGTTTTTTTTACGATGTTCTTACCTATCCCGGAGGCGCATTTGCAAAATTTAGAGTGCGTTCTTTAGTCGGAATTATTCCTCTATACGCTGTAGATTTTTTAACTGAAGAAGAGCTAAATGCCCATCCTGAATTTGCAAAAAACTTCTTTTGGTTCCTTGAAAATCGAAAAGACTTTGTCTCCTCTTGCATTATCCCTGTCCCTAAAAAGAAAAAATACGTCCTTGCTCTTATGACAGAAAATCAACTCAAAAGTGTTTTAGAATACGTATGGAACCCAGCAGAATTTCGTGCAGAGTATGGATTAAGAAGCCTTTCGAAGTTTCATGAACACTCCCCTTTTGTTTTTGAAGGGAGATCTGTTGGATATGAACCTGCAGAATCTCTACATAAAGTCAAAGGAGGAAACTCTAATTGGAGAGGGCCTGTATGGATTCCTACAACCTTTTTATTAATTGATTCCCTTCGCAAATTTGCTGATGCTTTTGAAGATGAAATGCGTATTGAAATCCCTCAAGAATCTTCTGTGAATTTGCATGATATAGCTCATTCTTTTGCCTACCGCATTCTCAGTATTTTTCAAAAAAACGCCTCTGGAAATAGACCCTATCTAGCACACACATTCCAAAATCATGCTGAATGGCAAGAGCATTTACTATTCTACGAATATTACCATCCAGAAACAGGTCAAGGTCTAGGAGCCTCTCACCAAGGTGGATGGAGCGCTTTGGTTGCAAACCTCATTGACTTTTTACACAATTGCTCCCATTGTAAAACAAAAAAAGGAAACTCATGAAAAAAGCAATTGCGCTTTTATGTGCTGTAGGTTGTTTATATGGAAGCAGCGTTCGTTTAATGAATGATAGCCCCTATATGCTACGGGCTGTGGTGCAAAGCAATGATGGTAGTTTTTTAGGTGAGGTCATGGTGCCCTCTCAACATGCAATGACATGGACTGATGATATGACCTACTACCAGCCTATGGAACAACCTAATCGGTCTCAAAGCCCATTTACAGTTATGTGGTATTGTTCTGATGGAGCAAGCTATTCAATCTCTACAGATGTTGCCAATGCGTCCACTGTCACAGCTCAAACAGGAAGTGGAGCGCGCATATGCAAGCAAAAACCCAAAACACAAGGACCGCCACAATCCTCATCAGAAGAGAGCTCAGGAGGCTAATCGCATAGGGGAACACCTTTTTCATAAGGAATCTTTTGCAAAAATGCACCTTGAGCTGTATGAAGGGTCGCCACACCCTCCCCCCTTTCTACTTTAGAAACAGGATACTTATCTCCCTTTTTAAAGTAAGAACCGCGCACAAGTAGCCCCAAGTCATATTCTTCCATAAGCATAAGGTCCCCAGAAGCATACCAAGCAAAACTAAGTCCGTGTTTTAGATTGTTA